>WRCW01000068.1 GCA_009783755.1 Spirochaetaceae bacterium | reverse complement strand
GGATGGCATACGATTGCTATCAGCCTGCGACAAGTGATGTTCTTATTTTCCTTATAAGACTTATCTTGCTTATGCTGATACTTACTTCGCTATTATCCATCAAGAGAACACCTTTTAAATAAAAAGCATTACCCTCTTTTTCAATTTTCTCTGCTTTAATAAGACGCCTGACAGATTCTCCTTCATTATTATTTTCAATAACTTCTGCCAAATAGCCTGAATTCCCAGCAACCTCTTCTGCTATTCTCATTTTACCACTATAGTCGAGACCTCTGGCTTCTGTCTTTTCAATGCGAGCGCTTCCTTTTCTAACCTGCTCAGGGGAAAGAATAAGTTTTCTCTCTATACGATCAAATACTACCTCTTTTTGCGCAGCAGTAAATTTTGAACTTTCAACTTTTTCTCTTATATCAGGAAAATCTGTATCAATTTTTTCAGGGATCGGATAAGTCTTTTTGTCATAATCAAGTTCAAACCCATCGATATGTCTTACAATCGCGAGATCTTCTCTAAATAACGGAATAAGAGGTTTTTCTATTTCTACTTCAGCAGGATTTGTAACCAGCGAGTGTGGAAGTGATATATTATCAACTCCAGCTTTGTTAAAAGCATCCAGAAGCACAGGTATATTTTTTTCATCAATTAAATAAACTCCACTTTCTTCAGAAATTTTTCTGCACAAACCGGAACTAAAATAACCCGAGTTATCAATAATATTGCTTTTCTTTTCATCAGCAACAAGAACTATCCCTTTATAAAATTCAAGACTCTTATATTCCTTCTCCCAGCTTTCCATTGAAAATTTTACATTCTGAGAAATAGGATATCCGGTAAGAGCATTAAAAATATCTACAATATCTTTTCCTGTATACCCTACTCTTAAAGCACGCAGGAAACTTTCTTTTGACAATGTAAAATTAATAACATTGGAATATCTTTTTATATTTGCAGCAAAAGCAAGCATGACTCCATCGCGGAAATTGATATTTTTTGAAACAAGAATATCAAAATTGGGTTGAAGAATAAAATGATCCGATTCCTTGCCGCTTGATGCTGGATTCTCTTCTTTTTTTATAATTGAAAAATAAGCACGATTTGGATAATAAATATCCTCTTCTTTTATAAGATATTCAAGGCCTGTTAGTATTCTTATTATATCATCACGCCATTCTTCATGAGGCAAAGAATTTTTCGCGAATAAAAGGTCAATTATTTTCAGCAAAGAATTTTTTGAAAATCCTTTTCCTGTACTGCAAACTATTCTCATAAATTTATCTATGAGAGAAAAATACAATCTGTAATTTGAGGAAAAAAAAGCGCCCATATAAAGAGTTTGCCTTTCTGAAAAAGAGAGACTCATAAACTCTTTCCATCTTTCAATGATCGGCTTGAAAACACCTGACTCCTGTCTGACTAAATTAAGCCTCTTTAGCACTTTTCTCATAATATCAATTCGTGGTTCAGAGCCTGCGTTCATTTTGCCGGGGAATATTTCCTTTAGTTCTTCTTTGATTCTTTTTTTAAAATTACCATCAAGTTTAAGAACCAATTCCTGCCCAAGCAAATACGATAAAACCACAAAAAGAATGGATTCGGAATACCATGTCTCTGTTTCTTTCTTTAGATCTTCACTGGCGTCTATTGCAGGAATTACAAGAGAAGGATTTATAATTTTCTCTCTGAGAACATCTTCAAAAATTGGAGATATGATCAGCAGAGGGGATTCTTCTGCGTCTTTATCTGTGCAGATAAGCATTCTCTCTTCAAGGTTTTGCAAGTGGATATAAAAATCATAGTAACTTTTTTTATCTGAAAAAAAATGATAGAGCGCTTTGATTTCTACAGGACCCAATATATCAAGCAAAGTAAGAACATAAGCATCCTGCTTATCAATCAATGATAATATTATATTTATATTTTTTTCTTTCCGCAAAAATGATGCAAATTTTTCAATGAGGTCATGTTTATTAAATGGGGTTTTAACATCACCCAGATAATTTCTTATTAAATCAAAAAATATATGTTCAGGAAGTGAAATGATTATTTTTTTCCATCTCTCAATATCTGTCATAACCTATTTCCAGCTATCAAAACATGATTGTATAAAAGCAATTATCTGTTCGTGCTCTTTCTTGCCTGCCCCATTGATTTTTACAGGAGCCCCGAATTCAATACGAACAGTTCTATTTGGATAAATATTTCCTATTGTGCTTAATAATTTGCCGTTCTCCCAAAAATCTGTTTTTAAAGCAATGGGGATTACATAAACTCCTGCTCTTTTTGCAAGCTTTATCCCAAGAGAATTAAATTTTTCAGGTTCAAAAAAAGCCACTCTTGTTGACTGCGGAAAAATAAGAATAGACCTGCCTCCGGAAAGGATTTCTGTCCCTTTTGTTAAAACAATATCAAGATCTTTCTTAGGCTCTTTTCTTTCTACTGCAATTGGATTTCGCGTTCTCATTATATGACCAAATATAGAATTAGTTATAAGGCTTTGCTTTACAACATAAGTCACATTTACTATAGAACCAATAACAGCAGGAAAAATTAGCGTCTCGAGAGTACTCATGTGGTTACCAACAAAAACAAAAGGGCCAGGTTCTTTTCTAAGATTATCAAGTCCTTTTATTTCAAACCTTCCACCATACTTTTCAACTATTTTTATGATCTGAAAGCAGGACTGTATAAAGAGCTCCTCGCTCCATTGCTCTTTTAAAATATCCTTGCGCAAAGAAAGCACTACTTGCAAAAATTCTTTATAAAAAGAAAAAGCTTTAGGAAAAGAGAGCTTTTTCTCGTGGTGGATGTCTATTACTTGGCCACCCTCTGTGATAAAGTTGTTTAAAGAGAATCTTTTTATTATTTCATCGAAATTAGTTAGATTTGCTTTCATGATATCTATATATAGATAATATATATAAAAATGAATTAATTTTCCATAATACTCTATTTTTATTTTTGGAAATAAAGTTATTCAATTTTTATTTTTAATAAAAATATAAACAGGTTTTGTTGTCCTGATCTTTATTTTATAATTTCTGTGAATATTCTAACTAAGAGATAGGAGATATGTTGTTTTGAATATTATTTATATATTTGGTATTGCATTTGCCCTTTCTATTGATGCTTTTGCTGTATCTGTTATTCATGGTGTTGCTGCAAAAAATCTGAAATTCAAAGAGGCTTTTGCAATTGCATTTTCATTTGGCAGCTTCCAGGCAATTATGCCTTTTATTGGATGGAGCGCAGGGTTTCTTTTTAAAGAACATATTGAAAATATAGACCATTGGATCGCATTTATACTTCTCGCAATAGTCGGTGGTAAAATGATATATGAATCGATTTTTAGTAAAGAAGAAAAAAATAACATATATAATAGAAACAAACTCAATATTATTACACTACTGATGCTATCAGTTGCTACAAGCATAGATGCTCTTGCTGTTGGATTGAGCTTTTCCCTTATTGATATAAAGATATTTTTACCTGCTGTGATAATAGGTTCTGTAACTTTTTTCGTATGCCTTACAGGCGTCTATATTGGGGACAGGATTGGTTCCCTGTTGGGGAAAAAACTCGGAATCGCTGGAGGCATAATTCTGATTCTTATAGGAGCAAGAATTTTATTTTCCCATATTGTATGAGATTATAATTGAAGTTATAGTAATAGGATATTTTCTTCATACGGAGGAATTGGGTGGGTAAAATAAGATACATTCTATGCTTGCTGTTATTCATTCAAATCCAATTTGCTTTTTCTCAAAGCGAAGAATGGGATAACCCAGGATCAAGAAGCTTTAAAGATAATGCAATATACGGACTCATCGCAAGCGGAGAAACACTGCTAAGCAATGTGGCTCTTATGCTGTTTAATTCTGCATCCGGGCAACCCTGGGCGGTTCCAACAACTGAATCCACCAAGGGTAATTTTACCAGGCCATGGGATTGGGAGGGGCTGGATCGTTTTATAGTTAATCAACTGGGACATCCATTTCAAGGTTCCAATTATTTTGTGGCTGGACGGGTTAATGGGTTTAGTTTTTATGAATCTATGTTCTTCAATGCCTTGGGCAGTTTTACATGGGAAGCTCTTTGCGAATCACAACATGCATCTATCAATGATTTTTTTACTACACTTACAGGCGCTATGTCTGCCGGAGAAATACTATACCGGTTGCATCTGGAAGCTCATGCAGCCGGCGCTCCGCTCCCTTTGACATTTCTAGTAAGCCCCATGGGTGGTTTTCATATTTTAATAACCAATGGAAAAAAAACCCCTAACCCAGGCAAAAATATTTATCAGCTTCAAACTTATTTTGGTGGCGGTTATGTTAAAACTCATTATTCTGCTTCGCCTGATAATGAAGAACTATTTTCTTTTAAAGGCGGGTTTGGAGACATTGGACTAAAAGTTATTTATGGAGATCCTTTTGAACAGCATACTGCGATTCCCTATCGCCATTTTGAACTTGATATAAATGTAGATGTTAATCCTGCTAACTATAATAGTTTTCGCGTTATTTCCGATGGTTATTTGTTTTCGTTTTCACCTATTTGCAATGCCATGAATGCACTAAGCACAGGTCTTACAATGCACCTTGACTTTGTGTCGCAGGGGAGTTATGACATTGACATGTATACCAGCACTATTAATCAATACAGTAATGCTCTGGACTGGACAGTGAAATACCAGCATTTGTTTTCGGACAATAGCGCTATGGAAATAAAATACCATGCTGGATTTACTTTTTTCGGAGCATCAAATTACTATAACCCGGATGGATACAGGGAAAGATCCAACAACTACGGATATGGCCTTAATTCAAAACTTTTTTTTGGTCTGGAAAACAAAAAGCTGGGCAGGTTGGATACAGATGTACTTGTATATGCATTATGGCCTTACTCAGTCGCCACTTCTCTTTTGGGAACTACCTATTGGGTATTTACAGATATTACCTATTCGCGTTTTGTTTCAAAACATTTTTCAGTTGGCAGTACCTGCTCTCTTGCAAGGGAGTGGGGATCATTCGATAATTTTCAAAATACCAAAAAAAAGAATGACTCTGTAAAAGTGTTTGTTGCGTGGAATTTCTAGTCCCGCGCTTCATCGCGACATCCTGTCGCTGCGCGGGATGCGCCGTCCATGGCGCGACCTAGTGTTTTTCCCGCGCTAGTCGCCATTCGTGGCGCTAATTTTATCAAACCCGGTGTATGGAATAAGGTTCTTCGGAATAAGTATCGAACCATCTTCCTGCTGGTAATTCTCGAATATGCACACAAGAGCGCGGGAAAGAGCCATCGCAGTACCATTCAACATATGCACAAATTTATTGCCGTTATCTGTCTTATATCTTATCCCAAGACGCCTTGACTGAAAATCTGTGCAGTTGGAAGTGCTTGTAACCTCTCCCCAGTCTCCCCCATTTTCGCGACCAGGCATCCATGCTTCAATATCAAACTTTCTGTATGCAGATGCACCAAGATCACCAGTACATGTATCTACAACCCTGTACGAAAGACCAAGCCCCTGAAAAATTTCTTCCTCTGTTTCAAGAAGATATTGGTGAAAAGAATCTGACTCCTCAGGCAGACAATAGATAAACATTTCCACTTTTGTAAACTGATGCACCCTGTAAAGCCCTTTTGAGTGTTTGCCTGCAGCTCCAGCTTCCCGCCTAAAGCAGTTTGAAATACCAGCCATCTTTATTGGGAGATTTGATTTATCAAATATTTTATCTGCATAGTAACCACCCAAAGTTATTTCTGCTGTTCCAATAAGACATGTGCCTGTTCCTTCAACTGTGTAGATATTGCTCTCTTCACCACGAGGATTAAAGCCAATACCTGCTGCAATCTCTTCCTTTGCAATATCAGGGGTCTTCATAACAACAAACCCTTTTTTTCTAAGAACATCAAGTGTATATCTTATAAGCGCAAATTCAAGAAGAACAGCTTCATTTTTTAAATAATAAAATTTAGGACCTGAAACCTTGGCTGCTGTTTCAAAATCAATAAGATCAAGCGCTTCTCCAAGCTCAACATGGTCTTTGGGTTTAAAATTAAATGTCGGGATTTTGCCAACTTTTTTTATTTCTGTGTTGTCTTTATCTTCTTTTCCAACAGGCGCCTTTGGATGAGCCATATTGGGAATTTCAAGTATAGCTTTATTATAAGCAGATTCTTTTTCAACAAAGAGTTTCTCAAGCTCTGCAATTTTTTCCTTAAGAGCTTTGCCCTCTTCGATCAAAACAGCTCTTTGCTCATCAGGAAGTTTCCCTTTCATAAGAGATGCATTGGTATTTCTCTTCTGCCTTAGAGAATCTATCTCCTGCTGTAGAGTATTTTTTTCATCATAAAATGAAACAACAAGCGCTGCATCTGCAGTCATGTTTCTGTCTTTAATATTTTTCTTAACCAGATCAAGATTTTCGCGAATAAATTTTATATCAATCATAATTTGATTTTATAATAAAATTAACATTTGTGGCAAGATAATACATAAAATTGATTACTATAATAATTCTTTATAATCATTTGACTAAAGCTTTAAAACTTCCTATCTTATTTAGGATGAAAGAAAATAGACCGGTAACAATACAAAGTGATGCAACTCTTTTAGTTGATGTACATGATCCTGCTTTTGAGGAAGCCAGGAATGATGTATCGGTCTTTGCAGAGCTTGAAAAATCGCCGGAACATATCCACACATACAAATTATCATCGCTTTCTCTCTGGAATGCCGCTTCTGTAGGTATATCACCAGATGAAATAATAAGAAGACTTGAAAGATGGTCAAAATATGATATTCCTGATAATATCATTTTCAGAATAAGAGAAAGCGCAGGTCTTTTTGGTAAAATAGTACTGATCCCTTCGGATGACCCATATAAACTTATACTTAAAGTCACAGATAAAAAAATCTTTAATGAAATCAGAGCACTTAAAAAAATTGCAAAACTCCTTATTCCTGCTGATAATATTGAAGATCAATATTTTTTTCTCAAACTTATTGATCGTGGCACAGCCAAGCAAGAGCTTATAAATTGGGGATATCCTGTAAAAGATGAGGTCCCATTAAAAAAAGGAGCTCCTCTTGATATTACGTTCAGGGAAACAACATTGAGCGGCCATAAATTTTCTGTAAGAGATTATCAGAAAGAAGCTGCCCTTTCATTTCACGGAGAAGGCAAACCAGGGAATGGTTTTGGAACTATTGTTCTTGCCTGCGGCTCCGGAAAAACAGTTGTTGGAATGAAAGTTATGGAAATATATAAAACCAATACATTAATTTTAACAACAAATATTACAGCAGTCAGGCAATGGCAAAACGAGCTGCTCGATAAAACAAATCTTCCAGAAGAACAAATTGGTGAATACACGGGAGATAAAAAACTCATACGCCCTATAACTATTGCAACTTATCAGATACTTACATGGCGTCCTGATAAAGAAGCTGATTTTCCTCATTTTGATATTTTTAGAAAAGGGGATTGGGGACTTATAATATATGATGAAGTCCATCTTCTCCCTGCTCCTGTTTTCCGTGTAACAGCTGAACTTCAGGCAATAAGCAGACTCGGGCTTACTGCTACACTTATAAGAGAAGATGGCAGAGAAACAGATGTTTTTTCACTTGTGGGTCCAAAAAGATTTGATTGCCCCTGGAAAACACTCCAGGAAAAAGGGTGGATAGCAGAAGCAAACTGTTTTGAAATAAGGACAGAGCTTCCACACAATCTTGAAGTTCCATATGTTGTAGCTGATAAAAGAGAAAAATTCAGGATAGCTGCTGAAAATCCTGTAAAGTTTGAAATTGTAAAAGATATTATTGAAAACCACAGGGAAGATTCAATTCTTATTATTGGACAATATATTAGTCAGTTGAAAAAAATTCAGCAGATAATCAAAGTTCCAATAATAACAGGGCAAACGCCAAACAATGAGCGGGAAAAAATTTTTAATTTGTTCAGGAAAGGGAAAGAAAAAATTATAATAGTATCAAAGGTTGCAAATTTTGCAGTTGATCTTCCTGATGCTTCGGTAGCTATACAGATTTCCGGAAGTTTTGGATCAAGGCAGGAAGAGGCGCAAAGATTGGGAAGGATCTTAAGACCAAAAGAGAAAAACGCAAATTTTTATAGCATTGTTTCCAATAATACTGTTGAAGAGGAATTTTCATCCAACAGGCAGAAATTTTTAACAGAGCAAGGGTACAAATATCACATTGAATTGAGGTAATAGCCTCACTATAGACAGATTTTAATTAATCCTTTATATTTTTTGATATTATTATATGGAAACTTTTACTACTGAAATTTTTGATGTAGATCATACTATTACATCAAGATCAACAGCGCTAAGTTATCTCTTTATTTTAATAAAAAGGAAATATGTATCTCCATCTGTCCTAAGATCGCTCCCCTATGTATATCTTAATTATAAATACGGAAGAATGGATGAAAAACATTTTGACCGCACAGTTCCTGAGCTAAAAGGAATTAAAAAAGGTATCCTTGAAAGCATAGCTTTGGAAAATTTCGAAAAATATATTTTAAAATCAGTTTATCCAAAAACCGAAGATTATATAAAAAAACTCAAAGACAAAGGCAAGAAAATTATTTTTGCTTCCTCTTCTCTTGATATAATATTACAACCTCTTGCTAAACATCTTGGAGCAGATGATCTTATTGCAACACAATTCAGATTTGAAAATGATCTATGCACAGGTGAATTTGTAAGTACTCCTGTATTTAAAACTGAAAAAAGAAAAAAAGTTAGGGAATATGCGGAAAAGTATAATATACTACTTGAGCATTCTTCATTCTATTCAGACAGTATTCACGACCGCCCCCTTCTGGAAGCAGTTGGAAATCCTGTTGCTGTAAACCCAGATATAAGACTAAGATTTCTTGCAAAAAAAAGAGACTGGACAATACTGGATTTTAAAAAGTGATACTTTTACCTATATTCGACTTCAAGTGATATAGGATCATAAAGCGTAAGAAATTTTAAAACAGGGATGGAAAATGTTGCCTTGCTGCCGGAGATTTTCCCTCCTTGTGCAGCAACAATTTTTCCTTTTATATTTATCTCAATATCAACAAAACAATTTTTAATAATAGCCACAGCATCTTTTGAATATTCACTAAAAACATAATCTGCTGTATCAAGATATTCATCTTCTGTAAACGGCTCATCTGGATATGGCGCTAATCTTGAAAGAATTGGATTCTCTTCTATTAAAAACTTTTTTGATACGATTCTGTATTTATTTTTATCAAAAATAAACTTTATTTTTTTATTTCCACTACTTTCGGAAAGAGTTAAAATTCCATCTGTTGCTTTGGAAATTCCTTTTGCATCATTTTTTATTGTAAATCTAAGGTTAAGAGCATCTTTTGTCGGGGTTGATATTTTTTCCAGAGTAACATTGTCATAAGAAGCAAAAGATTTTTCGATCTGCTCTACATCAAAATAAGCATTTGTATTTTTTTTAACACCCATAGCTTCAGAAAGATCATCAACATAGCTCATAAACATTTCTGTAATTTTTATATTCATATTGCATGAAATATCGCCGTTTTCAGCAACATCAATGCTTTGTTTGGAACTGCATGAAAAAAGGGTAAATATAATAGTAAAAAAAACAGGAATAAGTACTTTGTTTAGCACAACTCAAATTTAGTTGTTAATAGGAATATCGTCAACCCATACCCACTTGATTTTTAATTCTTCTATTATCATAATTGC
>WRCW01000067.1 GCA_009783755.1 Spirochaetaceae bacterium | reverse complement strand
GGAGTGGGTGAAAGAATCATTATCCGGGTTCCATTTTTATATGGATACATCAAGCACATTAAGGTTTATTTCTGATCAACTTTTGAATGAAATTCTTAATGCTTTTCCTGAGGATTTTTTTCTTTTTGGCAGTGACTATCCTTTGGGAGATCCTGTTACAGAGATAAGGTTGCTGGAAGAAAAGGCAAAATTCTCTGAAGATAAAATCGAAAGGCTGCTTCAAAGAGGCGCGAAGTTACTGGAGTTATAAAGTTGATCAATAAAAAAGGGCTGTCAAAGACAGCCCTTTTTTAAATTGGTCTTTTATCCTCAAGGAGTATGATTCGTAATATACCAATCATCTTTTCCATCTTTTCCTTCATTTTTCATTGTAAAAATATAAGTAACATATTTTGAATTACTTATAATAACTGTTTTTGAAGTGTTTGGACCTGAAGTAGAACTTACAGATAAATTACTAGCTGTTCCAAAACTATTATCAGCATAGTCCTTATTACCCATAATCTGTAAAGGTGAACCAGTCGCACAATTATCTTTATAAGCCTTATTTCTGTCTTTATTCAGATCTGATACAAATTGTTTTATTCTCTCATCTGCAGTAAGACCACCATCATCTTGACATCCTGTGAAAATTGAAAGTGCTAAAATAAAAATTACCAATAAGGCTAAAATACCTTTTTTCATCTATTTCTCCTTTTTTAAATTAAATATCTGTTTCATTAATTTGAAAAATTGTTTTTTCTTCAAATTTTTTAAGTATTTCAGTATATAACTTATAAAACTCTGTGAAAAGAGGATCATTTAATTTTGTGATATATCTCGACTTTATCTCTGCATACATGTTTCCAACAATATAGCGCCTCATTGAAAGAGCAGAAAGAGCATAATATCTTAAATTAAGTATATAAGCGCTTGTAATCCGAGTAGTTTCAATCATAACAGTATCCCTATATTGGTTTCCTGTTACATCTCCTTGCTCTTTTTTTATTTTTTGATACTCTGCCCATTCTTTATTACCTTTTTCATGTAATTCCAGATAAATTGGATAAAGCTCTTGCACTTTGCTATTATAATAATCAAGCCTCTTATCAACTGCTTTTAATGCTTCAACAGGATTATTAAGAAACTCCTGTTTTTTATTTTCATTCCATTTACTAAAGTCAAGTCTTATCCCAAGAAGCTGAATCTTATCACCGGGAGGGCTTCCTGGTTTTACTTCAACAGCTTCATCAGGGTTAAGGCTTACACTTTTACCAGCAGCTTCAACTTCAACAAGCCCTTGTGTAACAGCAATAAGCGAAGATCCATCTACACCTGAGTAAACAACAAATTCAGTCCCTCTTACCCCTGCAACAGTGCTATGTGTTGCGATCATAGGCTCTGAGCTCGCTACTTTGTTAAACTTGAAAGCAACTTCTCCAACTGTAACTGCAAGAACACTCTCTTTTTTGCCATTGGATTCCATCTCTCTTACAGTAAAAACTGTTTCAGGAGACATCTTATATGTGCTGCCTGTTTTTTCCAAAAGCTCGGCATAACTATTTTTTCCTGTGATAACAGAATTGCCTGGAAAAAGATCATCACCAATAAATGCTTCAAATGCAGATCCAGAACCATCTTTGATATCAACCCATCCATCCACATAGGATATTGCGGCAACACTCTGTGCATAAAGAGCTGATGCAAGTATTATAAAAATTGCTATAAAAATAATCTGTTTCTTCATTATTTTACCTCCTTAACAGGACCTGTAAAACCACGTATAGCAGGATAATCCTTCTTTGCTCCGGATGAGCCATCAGTTTTAACCTTCTTTTTTGGACCTAAAATCATATAATAAAGACCATTTTTACAGTTTATCTTTGCAAGCGAAGCTTTTTTTGGAAGATATTTTTCAAACCATGTTTTTACTTCCATAGTATTTCCAAAAAGCAGATAATCTTTGGAAGAAACAGGAATTGATTCTGCACTAATAATTTCTTCAAAACTAAAGCCTGCATTACTGATATTTTGCCATATCATACTGCTATCCTTTTTAAGAACAATTATTTCTCCATCAAAAAGGAAAGGCAAAGAGGTAACCTCACTTAATAAAACACTATTTTTTGTATTAACAAGATCAATTATTTTTTCTGATGAGGATTTTTTCTGGCTGTAAGTAGCACAGGATAATAGTCCTGCAATTATCCAAACCGAAATCAACAATACTACTGTCTTTCTCATTTAATTCTCCAGTGTTAAGATAATATCTCATTTTTTAGTGATTATATCAGTTTATAATTAAATTTTCTATGTAATATTTTTTAAATAAATACTATTATATAAATAGGCAGGTAGAGTAACCTGATTTAAAACCCAATAATAATAAATAATTGGCAAAAAAATATTAATATTATGCTAAAAATGATAGAATTTGTACTGGTTTTCCACTAAAATTGATATTGGAGTATAAATGACATTTCAAGAAATTGCTGATGCTTTAAAATGTGAAATTATTCATAAAGGTAATATTTTTGACTCTGCAAATATCATAAATGTTTCCGCAGGCGATATGATGAGCGAAGTTCTTGTAAGCGATGAAGAAAATAGAATTCTTGTTACAGCGCTTACTACGGATCAGGTTATAAGAACAGCAGATATTGTTGAAGCAATCGGGATTATTCTTATAAACGGCAAACAGCCTCAGAATTCAATGCGTAATCTTGCGGTAGAATCAGACATGACTCTTTTTTCAACCAGTTTGAATATGTTTGAAGTATGCATTGTACTGGGAAAGCTGTTAGGAAAATGTTAAATAATGCAGGAACTTTCTTTAAATACAAATGATTCCCACGATGTAATACTTGATATAATACGCAGAATAAAAATCAAAGATGTGATGACAGACAATCCTTACACAATATCTCCTGAAGCCCCAATGAATGAGGCAAAAAAAGTAATGAAAGAACATGGTATTACAGGGCTTCCGGTTGTAAGAGAAAAAAGAATCATGGGAATTATAAGCATAAATGATATTCTTAATTGTCTTGATGATGGTAATATGGCAAGACCAGTAAAAGATTATATGTCTAAACAGCTTATAGTTCTTGAAGAAGGAATGCCTGTTTCTTTTGTATTAACCTATTTTGAAAAATATAAATTCAGAAGATTCCCTGTTTTAAACAAGAATAAAGAACTTTCCGGAATGATAACAAGCAGGGACATAAATGTAACTCTTCTTAATGAAATAAATAAAGAGCTTAAAGAAAGAGACAGTAAAAAAGATGCTGAAATCAGTTGTGTCGATGGAATATGTTTTAGAGAATTTACAGTAAGAAAATTTGATTTTGAAAATGCAGGTAAAGCATCTTTTGCAATAAAAAAATATTTAAAAGAAATAGGTGTGTCGCAAGCTGTTGTAAGAAGGGTGTCCATTGCGGTATATGAACTTGAGATAAATCAGGTTATCCATTCCAATGGAGGAACAATTCAGCTTTCTGTAGATAAAGATTCTATTACAATAAAATCAGCTGATAAAGGTCCCGGAATAGAAGAGATCACTAAAGCTCTTACAGAAGGTTACTCAACAGCAAGCGAGTGGATAAGGAGTCAGGGCTTTGGCGCAGGAATGGGGCTTCCAAATGTAAAAAAAGTAAGCGATGATTTTCAAATAACTTCAAGCCATGAAAAAGGCACCGAGGTAATAATAAAAATATATATAGGGGAAAAAAATGAAACTAGCTGACCTTATCGCAAAAACAGGCTATTCTGTTGTTTTTGAAGGAAATAACGATGCCCAGATAACTGCAGGATACGCAGGAGATCTTTTAAGCGATGTAATGGCAAATGCTGCTTCGGATTCTGCACTAATAACAATTCAGGCTCACAAAAATACAATCGCGGTTGCATCTCTTGCTGGAATAAGGGTAATAGTTCTCTGTAACGGAAGAACCGCTCCCGAAGACATGATAGAAGCTGCAAAGGGAGAAAGCGTTGCAATCCTTGCTACAGATAAAAATCAATTTATTGTATCTGCTGAAATCTCTGAACTGATACATAAATAAATGATCATAAAAGCAGACCTGCATATACACACTTGCCTTAGCCCCTGCGGATCTCTTGAGATGTCTCCATCTGCAATAGCAGCAGAACTTAAAAAAAAAGGGATAGATGCAGCAGCTATCGCAGATCACAACAGCACACTCAACTGCCCTGCATTTGCAGATGCATGCAAAAAAGAGGGGATATGGGGAATGTTTGGAATTGAAGTTACAAGCATGGAAGAGGCCCATATTCTGTGCATATTTGAAACTCAGGAAGCAGCTCTTGATTTTGGAGAATTCATTTATAAAAATCTCCCTGATATTCCAAACAATCCTGAAAAATTTGGCGATCAAATTTATGTGGACTGCGAAGAGAACATTGTCGGAGAAGTTGAAAAATATCTTGGAAACGCCACATTGCTTTCAATCGATGAAATACGCGATGAAGCTCTTTCAAGGTCTGCCCTTTTTATCCCTGCCCATGTTGATAAACCTCTTTTTTCAATTCCATCACAGCTCGGATTTTTACCTGATGACAAGTATACCTCAATAGAAGTTTTTAACCCTTCAAGCAGTAGTGATTATGATTCTAAATATTCAGTAATAACATCTTCAGATGCCCATTTTATTGATGACATAGGAAAAAAGTATTTTACTGTTGATATTACCGAGAAAAGTTTTCTTTCCCTTGCGCTTGCTCTTAGGGAAAAAGGGAACCTTATAAAATAAAAATTTTAATTCCTGGTTTTGTTTTCATGTTTAAATAATCAGAAATTCCCTTCCAGAAGTGGTTAACAAGACTTATTGTATACCAATAAATGGTATGATAAAATATATAAAAATACCACATGCGGGGAGAGAGGAAAATGGGAAAACAAGCCAGTTGTATTTTTTTGGTGGATGACAGCCCCATATATCTGAACACAGGGAAAACTGTTTTAGAAGAAAAATATACAGTAGTTACCATACCATCAGGAGAGAAACTTCTGCTTACTCTTCAAAAAGCTAAACCAGATTTGATATTGCTCGATGTGGAAATGCCCGAAATGAGCGGGTATGATGTAATAAAAAAATTAAAATCTAACCCTAAAACAGCAGGAATTCCTATAATATTTCTAACAGCAAAAACCGACCCTGAAAACGAGCTCATGGGTCTTTCCCTTGGCGCAGTGGATTACATCACAAAACCTTTTTCGCCTGCGCTTTTACTCAAGCGGATCGAGCTTCATTTGCTTTTGCAATCACAAAAGAACGAGCTGAGGGCCTTTAATGAAAACCTTACTGATATGGTTAGAAAACGGACAAACGAAATATCGCGGCTCCAAAGCGCGATTATCTTATGGACAGCGGAAATGGTTGAGTTTAGGGATGAGGAAACTGGTCAGCATGTTGAGCGGGTTCAGCAATACCTGGAAATACTTCTGGAAGCAATGAAAAAAACTGATCTTTATACAGCTGAATTTACTACATGGGATATTGAAGCATTCTTAAGCTCAGCCCCTTTGCATGATGTTGGAAAAATAAGAATAAAAGATGACATCCTGCTCAAACCAGAACAGCTTACTGATGAAGAGTTTACAGATATGAAACTTCATACAGTCTACGGGAAAATGTTGCTCGAAAGCCTGCAGGACAAGGTACCCAACCAGACCTTTCTGGATTATGCAAAAACACTTGCGTATAGCCATCATGAAAAATGGAATGGAACAGGTTATCCTGAAGGGCTTAAAGGTTTTAAAATTCCATTACAAGCACGCATGATGGCTCTTGCAGATGTATATGATGCGCTGGTTTCTGAGCGCCCATATAAAAAACCTTTTTCACATGAAGAAGCAATGCAGATCATTGCCGAAAGCCGCGACGCACAGTTTGATCCGGATTTGGTGGATTTATTTTTAAGTGTCTCTCATAAAATAAAAGAAATAAGTGGTAAAAATGGTTAAGCGAAAACTCCCAAAGTTATCTACTCTTAGTGCAGTTATAATAATAACACTATTTTCTGTTTCAGTTGTCTTCTTCCTTCAGGTAGTAATGGCAGGACGGATTCTGGTTGCAAGCAGCAGGACTACATCAAGGCTTCTGTATCAAATCCATGCTAGTCGCATCACTGATTCTATCAGGCGCAATATGGATTTTATCTCCGATGTGCTTTATTTAAGCCATCAGTTATTTGCAGAGTTTGATACACATTCCAGCGATGTGGAGGCATTGACCGAAAAAACCCTGATAGAGATGATCAATTTGAGCCCGAATGTGTACAGCGCATGGTGCATTATTGAAAAAGGGGCATACTTTGAAGACAGGTATTATATAAAAGACTTCGTAAAACACGAAGGAGTTCTTATAGAAGTTGACAGCAGTCATCTTGAAAGCGACCTTGAAGACCCGGAAAATGCACCATGGTATTTTGAATCTTTATTATCAGGTGAAATACATTTTGATGATATAGATCTTTACGATTATGGAATTGGTGAAGACCCTATTTATAGTTCTACTATCAGCATTCCCATTAAATCAAATGGTGAAGTTATTGGTGTTTGCGGAATTGATATTATCTATCAGGATATGTTTGACCTTACAGATATTTACGAAGAAAACAAAGGCTGGACAGTATTGCTGCTCACACAGGATATGACAATCCTTCATGGCCCGGATCCTGAATTAATTTATAAAAACCTTTCCGATTATCCATTTAAGAATATAGACCTTAAGCGTTGCGCGCTGGAGCGGAATATAGCATATACTGATGAAATCAAGTCGCCATTCTCCGGCACAAGATCACTTGTATCTCTTAAACCCATTAGGATAGATACTGAAATAGAGCATTCTCCTCTTTATTTATATATTGATGCACCAGTCAGCAGGTTATATGCAGACGCTACCTATAATACAGGTTTGTTAACCGTGGAATTTTTTGTAGGACTCTCTCTGGTTGCTTTTATTATTATTATTAACATGAGAAATATTGTACAGCCCATTAAAAAGCTGACACAGACCGCACAACAGATCTCAGATGGTAATTTTAATGTTGAATTCAACTCGGTCTCACCTCGTGAAGAATTTAATAATAAAAATGAAATTGCTGTTTTACAGAACGCTCTGAAAAAAATGGTAAACTCGTTGAACGAAAACTTGTTTACTGTTGAAAGACGGGTTGAAGAACGGACGAATGAATTGAGGATGATGACTAAAGAAGCAGAAGCAGCCAAGGAACGCGCCGAAGATGCAGATAAGGCAAAATCCAGATTTCTTGCCAATATGTCACATGAAATACGTACTCCAATGAATGCGATTATCGGTATGTCAGAACTGATGCTTTCAGAAAACCTGAATGATCATCAGCTTCGTTGTATCCAGGATATCCATGTGTCTGCCAAATCACTGTTAAATATTATCAACGACATTTTGGATCTCTCTAAAATTCAATCCGGCAAGCTTAGTCTTGCACCGCTACATTACGATTTTTATGAGTTAATTGATAATATCAGTTCAACAGTACAGTTTTTAGCTAAAAACAAAAACATATCCTTTAAACTGAATACACAAGGCGAAATGCCAAGGTGCATATATGGTGATGATGTCCGGCTTAGACAAACACTCCTTAATATACTTGGCAATGCAGTTAAATTTACCAATGAAGGCAACGTAGGTTTAACCATTAGCGTTTCAAATACAACTATTGTTTTTGATATCAGTGATACAGGTATCGGGATAAAAGAAGAAGATATGTCAACACTTTTTGATGCATTTACACAGATCAATATGAGGAAAAATCGCACTCAAGAAGGGACAGGACTTGGTTTGTCCATAACAAAATCATTGATTGATATGATGGATGGTAATATAACTGTAGAAAGCGTATATGGGCAAGGTTCAATATTCCACGTTACTATCCCAAAAGTATTAGGAGATGAAGCACTTATCCAGCAGGCAACTGACAATGATAGCTTAATACATGTACCTGATGCAAAAATATTGGTTGTTGATGATAATGCAATCAATTTAAATGTCGCATGCGGACTTTTGAGACTTTGCAAAATAACAGCAGAAACAGCTGCATCTGGTAAAGAAGCAATAGAGATGATCCAAAAAAATAAATACGACTTGGTTTTTATGGATCAAATGATGCCGGAAATGGATGGCGTTGAAACAACAAAAATTATCCGTGAAATGGGTGTAAAAATTCCGATCGTTGCACTAACAGCCAACGCCATCGCAGGGACAAAGGAAGAGTTTTTGGCTGCTGGTATGAATGATTTATTAACAAAACCTATAAGGAAGAATTTGCTCAATAAAATTTTGACTGAATGGCTTCCATCAGAAAAACTTATATTCAGATATGGTAAAAATGCTCCTTCCGTTGAAAATAGCGCTGAAATAGATGCAGAATTTTGGAAAAAAGTTGAAAAAATTGAAGGGCTTTCTGTGCAGACAGGACTTGATAGAGTTTCAGGTCAGCAGGAAGTTTATGGAAAATCGCTTAAGCTAACGATAAAGGAAATTGAAAAGTGCGATAAAAATCTGAATGAATTTTTAGCAGCAGGCGATATGCGTAATTTTACCATAGAGGTACACAGCATCAAAGGCTCGCTGGCAAACATAGGCGCAATGGAGCTTTCCAGGCGGGCATATGAACTTGAAATAGCAGCCAATCGTGAAGACAAAAACTTTTGCACCTCAAATTTGGTTCCATTTTTGGAACAGCTTCGTATTTTAAGAGCAAACCTTTCGGATATCTTTGAGGCAAAAAAACAATTCCAGAGTCATATTGAAATACCTGCAGAGTTATTCCCTATTCTAAAAAACCTGAAATACGCTTTTAAAGAAACCGATTTTTTAGCTATCGATAAAGGGATAAAAAGCTTTAACTCAATCAATCCTGGCAGCGCACTGAAAGAAGAAATAGATAAAATAAAAGATGCAGTGTTAATAATGGATTATGAAAGTGCAATAAATGTGATAGAAAACTTGTTAAAACAAAAATAAATTATTTTCTAATCAGTTGAATTATTTTTTCATAAATAATATTATAAAGTGCAATGAAAACTTATGAAGAGATAAATAAAAAAATTGAATCAGGAAAAGCAGTTGTCCTTACTGCAGATGAAATCATCGACTATGTGGATAAAAAAGGGATTGAAAAAGCAGCTAAAGAAGTAGATATAGTAACAACTGCAACTTTTGGTCCCATGTGTTCATCCGGATGTTTCTTAAATTTTGGTCATTCAAAACCAAGAATAAGAATGACAGAATCATGGATAGATGATGTTCTCTGTTACTCTGGAGTTGCAGCTGTAGATCTTTATCTTGGAGCAACTCAGCTCAGGCACAACGACCCTGCAAATATGAACTATCCCGGAGAATTTAAATTTGGCGGCGGCCATGTAATTGAAAAACTTGTTGCAGGTGAAAAATGCCAGCTTTTTGCACTATCATATGGGACAGATGACTATCCTTTAAAAGAAATAAGAACTATGTTTGATATAAATGATCTTAATCAAGCTATAATGGTTAATCCCAGAAACTGTTACCAGAATTATAATGTTGCAATAAATTGTTCAGATAAAACTATTTATACATATCTTGGAATACTTAAACCAGGAATGCAGAATCTTACATTCTCATCTGCGGGACAACTATCCCCGCTTCTTAATGATCCTTTCTATGAAACAATAGGAGTTGGCACAAGTGTCTGGCTTGCCGGAAGCAGAGGAATAGTTTATGCCGAAGGGACTCAGCATAGCCCCACATGTCAGCGGGGAGAAAATGGTGTTCCCATTGAAGGGGCAGGTACACTTGCTCT
>WRCW01000066.1 GCA_009783755.1 Spirochaetaceae bacterium | reverse complement strand
GGCCAAGAAGAGTAACAAATTCCTTTTCAGCTATGAGCTCGGAAAATTCTTTTATAACTTCCACTTTGTCAAAATATTTGGTCACCTTATTAATAGTAATGCTAGACATGGACTCTCCCTTTTATTAAACAGAAAATTTGCCGGCTGTGAGCTTATTTAGCAGCCAGTTCACCAGAATAACCAGAATAAGAATCGCTGTAGCAAGCGCCGAAGCAGTCTGTTGACTGTGAAAGGTTTGATAAGTGTATAATTCATACCCCAGTGTTTTTGTGTTATTGGAATAAAGTAATGTAGACATGGTCAATTCATAAAAAGAGGGCATGAAAATCAAAAACCAGCCTGCTACCACAGATGGAATAATAAGAGGTATTGTAATATCTTTAAAACCCCTCAACCATTTTGCCCCTGATATTTGGGAAGCTTCTTCCAGAGACGGAGAAATTTGACTCATGGCGGAAACAACTGTCCTCATACCCATGAGAAGGTACTTGATCATATAGGCGATGATCATGATAGAAAGTGTATTGTAGATGTTAATGCCGAACTTGCCGGACATTGCCATAATCAATGACAATGCAATAACAACGCTTGGAGTACCACTTCCAACAGTTATGAGAAAATCGGGGATGCGGCGGCCTTTAATATTGGTTCTAATGAGTAAATAAGCCATGACGCAGGAAATAACCATACCCGCAGTAGCTGCTATGGATGCTGAGATAAAACTGTTTGTTCCGGACTGGATTATCGATTTTCTGGTAAAAATCCGCTCCCAGTGCAGGAAAGTAATGTTATCCATAGATAACCCTTTTCCCATGTTTATTGTTATCGACGTTGTTGCCACAGTAAGGAATGGCAAAATAACAATGATAAATGCAAAGATCGTTATCAATATAGTGAAGAAGAGTCTCCATCTTCCCAGATCAACAATGTTTGGCCTTGTAGATTTTCCGGATACAGTGATGTACTGTTTCCGTCCAACAACAAAGGTTGATACATAGAGAACAATATTTGCGATTATCATCAGGAAAAACGCCAGAGTAGTCGCATCTGTAAGACCATCCTGTGAGCCTATGTAGACATAGTCGATGATCCTTGTGGTTACTGTGTGAACTCTTCCGGGAGCGCCAATAATGGAAGGAATGCCATAACAGGAAGCAGCTGAAACAAATACTAAAAGAGCTGCAGCCACGATGCTCGGGGCCATCATAGGCATAGTTATGGTGCGCAATGTCTTAAAAGGAGAAGATCCTGAAATTCGGGAAGCTTCTTCCAGCGATGGGTCCATTTTTTCCATTGCTCTTGAAATTGTGATAAAAGCGTAGGGATAATAAAAGGTAGTTAGTACCCATACTAATCCGCCTATTGAATAAATATTAAAAGGAGCTTTATCTAATCCAAAAATATTCTGAATGAATACATTGAGGTTTCCAACTGTGGGGTTAAGCAATCTTAACCATGCCATAGCGCCTACATATGGAGGCACCATATAAGTCATAACGAAAAGAGTACGGAAGAACTTTTTACCATAAAGGTTAGTTCTTCCCACAAGCCATGCAAGCGGAAAAGCAATCATGATTCCAAAAAGCATTGAAAGACTTGCAGTAATAATTGTGTTTGTAAAGGCATCCCAATTAAGAGGATATGAATACATCCTCTTTAATGCTCCAAGGGAAAAAGTACCTGTTGAAAAGAATGCCCTGAAAACTAAATAAAGGAGGGGAAAAACCTGAAAGATAAGAAGGAACGCAACAATTCCCCCGATAACAAGCCATTTAACATCAAAGTAAAATTTATCTTTTTTTAAAAGTGCAACATTCTGCATAAATGCTCCATTATCGGGGTTTTAAATAAAATTATTATTACAATACTATCTCTTTTTAGTTACGTTTTCTTCAAACTTGGTTCTAAGTTCTTCCCTTTGGCGGTAACAATTTTCCCAGTTTACCGGCATGCTGTTATCTCTGATTTGTCTGGTAGGAATTGCATCAAATGGGAGTTTGTTAAAATTAAGTCTGGCTGAATGCATCCACCCATCTACAATAGCAGCTTGTCCTTCTGTACCAAGAAACCAGTCGGTAATTACTTCTGCTGCTTTAATATTTTTGTTAGCACTCCACTGGTCATTTATTGTCATGATTGTAGAAGGAACTACGATAGTACCATCTGTTGGATAAATAACTTCTAGTTTGGATTTTTCTTCTTCTCGTTTCTTAAGAACAGATTCTTCGAGGATCATGATTACTTTGCATTCTCCGGTTTCAAGTTTTACCAGAGCTACAGAGCCTGATTCGATCTTTACTTCCTGTTTGCCAAGAGCTGCAAAATACTCATAGCCATATTTATCTCTTAAAGCTGTAATTGCTGCCATAGCAGTTCCAGAAGTAAGGGGGTTGCTCATAGAAACAGATCCCTTAACTGATGAGTCGAAAGCAAAATCATATAGAGAATTAGGAATGGTGTTTTTAGCATATTTTTCAGGATTATATGCCAATACCATGTTACTTATCCTTACTGGATACCAGTAACCTTCTTTATCATAATCAAAAGCAAGATGAGTAGCTTCTCTTGATTTATATGGATAGAGTAAACCTTTTTCTTTTAATTCAAGTGAATATGCAGGGTCAGCAACCATCAGCATATCACAGCCTAATTTGTTTGCAGCTATTTCAGCAGCAACTTTTGCCTGAATTGTTCCTGTTCCGCCGTAGAAGAATTCAATCTGACAATTTGGGAACTTCTTGGCAAGGACTTTGGATACTGCTTCAATGATATCCTCATACATAGATGTATAGATCAATATTTTTCCTGTTGGTCCATCATTTGTTACGCGGGCAGATGCAGGTTTTGTATCTTTTCCACATCCGCTGAAAACAGCTAAAGCAATAGCAATGATAAGTAAAAGACTAAAAAATTTTTTCATATATTTCTCTCCAGTTATATGGTAATTATAAACACATCTTATCTTTCTATCGGGAAATCGTCAAGGAGAAAAATATTGAGGTAAAAGTAGATATAAATTGGTTATTCTTATCATATCCATTACAGCACTTAATATCTTCCCTGGATGTGTTGGTTGTTATTGAATTGTATATATGAATGAGATTAAAGCAGATATTCCATGAGCTTTGCGATAATTTGATCAGCATCAGCAGGTTTTCCAAGATGACTGTTCATCCCTGCAGCAAGACAAGTTTCAATATCCTCATGCGAAATATTGGCAGTCATTGCAACAATAGGAATTTTCTTTGCTTCCAACAAACCACACGAGCGGATACGTTTAGTTGCTTCATATCCATCCATTTCAGGCATCCGAATATCCATAAAGATAAATTCGTAAGTACCAGGATTAGAAATAAATTTATCAACTGCTTCTGCTCCATTAAAAGCAAAGTCTATTTCTACTCCAGTCTCTTCAAGAATAGCTGATATGATTTCACGATTTATATCAACATCCTCAGCAACCATAATCTTTTTCCCGGAAAAAATATTATTTGTTGAGGTATATTTTATATCTGTTTTTGTTTGTACTGTAATTTCAAAGAAAAAGGATGAGCCTTTTCCTGCCTCAGATTCAACATAAATATTGCTGTCCATCAGTTCCATAATACGTTTAGAAATTGCAAGACCAAGACCTGTGCCTCCAAATTTGCGTGAAGTACCTCCATCTCCTTGTTCAAAAGGGACAAATAGACGTTTCTGTTGTTCTTCGGATATTCCTATTCCTGTATCTTTTATCTCGAAACTAATTGTGCAATGTCCATCTGCTTCGCTTGTTTTTCTTGCTATTAAAGATATATAACCTTGTTCAGGAGTAAACTTAATTGCATTGTCAAGAATATTTGATATAACCTGTGTCAATCGTTTTTCATCAGATATGATATTTATCGGAATATTTTTATCAATATCGATCGTAAAATATTGTTTTTGTTTATATGCAAGTGGTTTAAAGGTTTTTTTAAGATTATCAATCATATTTATAAAATTAAATTCCTGGCAGAACAACTTAAGATTATTGGAATCGATTTCCGATATATCCAAAATATCATTGATAACGCTTAATAATTTTTGTGATGCTTCTTTAATATTATTAAAACAATCTACTCTGCGGTCATTATCCTCACTTTTTTTTCCTATAGCCGACATACCTATAATAGCGTTCATTGGTGTACGCATTTCATGGCTCATGCGTGCTAAAAAGTCTGCTTTTGCATGGGCTGATTGTTCTGCTAGTTTAAGGGCATGTTCTGCTTCATGACGGGCCTGTATTATTTCGGTCATGTCATCGAAAACAAGCAAAGTTCCCATAACCTTTTCATTTTCATGTAATATCGTAGCTACATGTACAAGATATGTACGTAAGCAGCCATCCTGACTAAAATCTATATTCTGCTCTATAGTAGAAGTACTTATGTTCGAAAGAGCATCATGAAGAAGCTTGCCAGTGGTAAGTAGAAATTCTTCTGTAACAACAGGAGATAATAATTCAGAGAACGACTTCCCATTGACTTCATCAACTGATGATATTTTGCTTAACCGTATATAAGATTCACTGGCAAAGACCGCTTTTCCTTGTGTATCAAATGCCAGAAGTATATTAGGGGTATTTGAAAGAATAAGATTGATATATTTTTGTAATTTGGATTTTTCCTGAGTATCAAGTATGCGGCGCTCTTCCAGTTGCCTTGCCATAGTGTTGAATGCTGCAGCAAAATCACCCATGAAACTTACGCGCTGCTGATAGTCTCCATTTGCTATTTGCTGTGCCTGCCATGTAAGATGTTTTAGAGAAGCATGCAATGATTTTAATGGAGCTGCTATTTCATTGCCTGAACGAGGTAGTGTACCAGTCAGGTCTCCTTTAGCCAAAGATTGTGCCAGCGTCTTTGCTTCCATAACGCATTCGGCAAAATATTGAAGTCCGCTGCCTAAATCCCGAAAATCTTCAGGAAGATTTTCAATATTTAAAACTGCATTTGCAGGATCATATATTACATTCCGTAAATAGTTAAATAATTTTTCTGCAACAGACTCCATTATACTCCCTGTTAGTTATTTTAAAGCAAGACAGTTCCTTTGAAACGACAGACTCTGTCTCCACTTGCCCAACAATCAACTTCGCGTACATCGTATTTTTTCCCTGTATATGCTTCAAGTATGCCGGCTATAAAGCCTTCGTCATAAATACACACGTTTTCATGAGTGATTGGAAGCCCACTGCAATCTAAATCTTGTCCTACTGTGAGTATAATATTGCCGCTGTTGGGATCAAACGCTTCCATACGCAGAATACCAATCTTTAAATCCTGAAGCGCTTTCTGTAAATTAGCTACAAATGTATTAAAATCAGCTTTTAAATCTAATGTATGCTTTGCAAATTCTGTTCCTGCAAGAAATCCAGCTTTGCGGAAATGTTCATTTGCCTGTTCAAGACCATAGGCTTTACTGAGCACATCAAGCATTGTATATTGCATCAAGCGGTATACCAGGACAGGCATTTCTTCACCTAAGTCCCCACGCCCTTCTTTGATATCTCCTATGTTTGCCCAGATGAAGTTTTCGTGTTTTTTTCCCTTCAGAAATATGTTTTTATCATCCATTAAAAGTTTCTCCTTATTATTGACCAAAAAAGCAAGGTTAAGCTCTGTTTATACGAGCATGCCCATGCAAAAAGGTCATTAATATGCTAAGTACACTTTTAATTTACTAAAAACTTCATCAAACGCCAATGGTTTTCCGATATGATCATTCATTCCTGCTTTAAAACAGCGCTCAATATCTTCACGGAATACATTCGCAGTCATTGCTATAATAGGGATTTCTTTAGCTCTTGGTGAGTTAAATGCCCGAATATGTCTTGTAGCCTCATATCCATCCATTTCAGGCATTTGTATATCCATTAAGATCAAATTGTATTTTTCTGGTGCAGCTTCGAACATTTTTAATGCCTGCATACCATTCTCAGCACAATCTATTTTAAGAAGTGTTGGTTCCAGCATAGATACAACAATTTCGCGGTTTATCTCTACATCTTCTACAAGCAGAATATGGCAGTCTTTAAAAACAATATTATTATCATTCGTTATTTCGTCTGTATACTTATTATTTAAACCAAGAATATCATTTGTGACATCTATAATATTTGACGGGAATAAGGGTTTATTTGTAAATTTATCAACTCCAATTTTTTTTACTTCATTTTCATTCAAATTAGCAGCCTGGTCTGTAAACATGGCAATAGTGCTTTTTTTATGAATTGTTTTTATCTCTTTTAATGTTTTTATTAATTCTAAGCTGTCCATATCCGGTAATTCACGGCCTATAAAATAAATATCATAAAACTTATTTTCTTTGACTGTTTTGAGCGCTTCTTCTCCTGTTGAAACTGTATCGCAGTGCGCTCCAAATTCCTCTGTGATCTTTTTAAAAAACGCCTTGTTGTCTGTGTCATCATCTACTACCATAATATTGATGTTGTTCCAGTTAAGTCCGTATCCTATGGGTTTTTGTTCACTGGAGTTGCTCCGATGCACCTTAACTGTAAAAGAAAAAGTAGCGCCTTTTTTAATCTCGGATTCAATCCATATTTCTCCATCCATCATTTCCACTATGTTCTTGGAAATTACAAGACCAAGTCCTGTTCCTCCAAATTTGCGGGATGTGCTGTTTTCTGCTTGCTGGAATGATTTAAACAGGTTGGCCTGTTGTTCCTGGCTGATGCCTATTCCTGTATCAGTTACTGTTATTTTTATTGTGCAAATATTATTATTTTCTCCCAAAAAATATGTGCCAATGCGGATCTTTCCTTCTTCCGGTGTAAACTTTACCGCGTTTCCAACAAGGTTTGTAATAACTTGCGTTAACCGCTGGCTATCGCCAATTAAATATTCGGGAATATTTCTGTCAACATATATTTTAAATTTCTGTCGTTTTTCCAGTATTTTGTAATTAACAACATTCACGGCGCGCTGCAACATTCTTTCAAAACTGAATTCTTCAAACAAAAGATCAAACTTACCTGCTTCAATTTTTGACATATCTAAAATATCATTGATAACGCCCAGCAAATGATTCGAAGCATCCTCAATTTTGTTAAAACTATAATCTTTACGCTCAATACTTGAAGCTGATTTTCCTATTGCAGTCATACCAATAATGGCATTCATGGGAGTACGCATTTCATGGCTCATGTTGGAAAGGAAGCTGCTTTTAGCTTTGCTGGCAGTAATAGCCTGCTCAAGAGCTTTGGTGCGTTCTTTTTCCATAATATCGCGGGAAACAGCGTTAGAGATTGCGCTGGAAACTGTGCCTACAAGTTGACTGTCGTTTTCATTCCATGTACGAAACTCTTCATGTTTCTCTATGCTTAAAATTCCCCATAGTTCACTTTCAACATAAATCGGTGTGCAGATAAATGATTTTAGTCCGGTTTTTTCGTAAAGGAGTATATATTTTCCCTCTTTGTATGTTAGCGTATTATCGCAGTAAATAACCAAATTATTGTCACCTTCATTTAAATGATGAGGAAAAAATTCTTTTAATATACTACTGAATCCTTTTTGATCGCTCTGTGGCAAATACTTCTGTTCTTTGATCCAGAAATATTCAGGGTGGCTTATTTCACTATCCTTTTCGAACACTGCTATAAGCACACGCTCCATATCCATAAACACTCCCATACGCTCCAATGCGGTTCGAATAAGATCGCTCAATGATTCTTTTGTTATAAAGCTTTTGGAGATGCTTGACATAAGTTCCTGCTGCTCCAATCGATCGTTGAGTTGTCGTATGTTGTCATTGCGTTCAACTGCATTGGCAAGAAGCAGGCTGCCTGACTGAAGTATGGATGCTTCCTCTTTGGAACAGAGTTCTTCGCTGTGTTTGTTTTCAAATGCAACGAACCCCCAATACCTTCCTTGTAAAAATACAGGAAAAGCCATTATTGCTTTTATTCCCTGAGCAAGAAGCATTGAGTGTATGGGATTGTCAAAATTATCGCTGATCTCGGACATATATCCTTGTTTGGTAAACATTTTGTCGTCCCAATAAGTTGTTCGCGGGATAGTATTTGTTGCAAATTCATTTTCAAATGTTTTTGTAATATCAGCATCAGGTGCAAACCAGCAGTAAAGTAATTTATAAACAGGTATGCTGTCCCTTTCTCTAAGTCGCCAGATACATGCACAATCCAGATTCAGATTTATAGCCATTTTGCCCATGCTTTCTCTTAGAGCAACTTCAAACCATTCTGATTCAATTGTAAGGAGGCGGACAGCTGCCTGGTTGACCATCGCCAGGAGGTCCCTGTTGCGCAGCCATAATTTATCTGTTCGCTTATGCAGCAACATGATGGTAAAGCAACAAGCAACAGATAGTAATACACCGCCGATCAAAAGCGGTATCAATAAATGGGTGGTGTTTCGGATAGTCGCAATACGGCGGTCATCGATATCAACACCTGCAACAGCAATGACTTTTCCGGAGTCATCAAAGACAGGGGCAAATGCAGAAATTAAATGTTCATATCCTTCCAGATATTCTTCCATTTCAGCTATTGCAGTCCCATTTAAAGACAACCATGCTTTTTCCTCCCACTCAAAAGGATCGGAAGAAAGGTTGTCTGAATCATCTGTAAGAATATTATCTATGATATATTGCGCCATATTATTATCATTATTGCGCATATAATAAACATATATGAGATTTTTAACATCAGCGAAATCAGCTAACCGTTGCTTGATTTCTGCATATATGGGTTTTTCCATATCTGCTGGCTCTTGCAGTTCGTTGAGTTCCTGAGCGCTAACATATTTGGCAGCATACTGGCTCAAAGCTAAAAGTCGTTCTTCTGTATCTAAATAAGCATATTTTGAAATTAAATTCAGGTTGATGCTGGTAAAAATGCAAAGTCCCATTACAACAACGGATGATATAATAAACAGTATTAATACAAGCCTGTTTTGTGAAGTCTCTTTCACATCACCTCTCCTTTAATATATTACTACCCATCTTATCAGATAATTATTTAGTATGTTAATAGCT
Organism: Spirochaetaceae bacterium; assembly: GCA_009783755.1. Lineage (GTDB taxonomy): Bacteria > Spirochaetota > Spirochaetia > CADAEX01 > CADAEX01 > WQTU01. Next base: position 848 of record WRCW01000066.1, on the reverse strand, counting down.
TTAACTAAATCCAGTAGGTTACGAGATCTCCTTTTATGACAGTTTAAAATATTTGAATATTACCGCAACTTGCTATAGTAAGCAATATATATTAATGATTAAGAGAGTTTTTACTGATATTTATTTAAAAATAATAATATAGTATTATTAAATTATGGTTGAATGGGAAGATATGACTCCTGAAGAAAGAGATCGTTTGATTTATCTGGTGCTTACAGAAGATGCTTTAAAAGCAATAACCATGATTATGCATAAAAAGTATGGTCCTGATGTAAGTACAGAAAGAATAATGCGTTTTGCATTTAAGGTTGCCAGAAACAGGATGATACCCGCACACTTAAAAAACAAAAATAAAAAGAAAAAGTAGTTTCAATAAGGTTTTTAAAGGACTATTTTGTTTGATCATGCGCGAAATTTGTAAAATCTATATCCCTGTCATAACACCATGGTACTGCGCCATTCTTTTCCGGCAATAAACTTAATTTACACTATCAACAAGTTCCTGTTCTTTATTCTTATCGCGTCTTAACAGATCAATTCCCTCATTAGCATCAGCCTCTATAAGAGTTGCCATATTTGGATTAGCCCTGAATCTTAAAACATTTAGCATAAAAATATTTAACTTGTTAATAATATTTGGCGGTAACATATTTCCGTCTACTTCCACAGACATTGCGGGATAATTCTGTTTTCTTGCCCATGGTGTGTATATCCCTTCTATAACCCGTCCTATAAGACAAGCAAAAGGGGATATATTTATGATCCCGCTATAAGCTTCTTCCATGGCAGTTGCTGCAGAGCCGCAAGATACAGAAATTTCTGAATCCAGTTCAAGATTCATAAAATGG
>WRCW01000065.1 GCA_009783755.1 Spirochaetaceae bacterium | reverse complement strand
TGTTGCAGCCAGTTTAAGTAGCATTTATCTGACTCTTAAAGAAGCTCAGCAAAGGATCGTATCTGCAGAAGCAACTGTGGAAACTGCAAAAAAAGCTTATAATATTGCGCAAACTTCTTACAGAGCAGGCGTAGCAACTCAACTTGATCTTAAAGATGCAACAACAAGCTTTGAGCTTTCCAATATAAATTTTATTTCTTCTGTTTATGAATATCTTGCAGCTTATTTTGATTGGGAACAGGCAATAGGAAAAGTTAATAATTATAAATAACTTCTCACATCTTCAGCCTGGAAGGCTGAAGAATGGGCTCACTCCAACAATGAATCCAGTCTCCTCGTCATTCCGGAGAAATCCGGAATCCATTGACTTCCCGTAGAAAGAGCGAAATCATGAGTCATTCTGTAGAAATTCAGCTCCACCCGTCATTCCGGGGAGAAATCCGGAATCTCTCATGTTTTTATTTCCAGTTATTTATAATATAAAAAAAAAGTGTTATATTATATATACCACTTCTATAAAGGACTTATTATGAAAGATTTAAATGTAACACTACCTTCAGGTAAAGTAGTCACAGTGCCCTATGGCACACAAGTTGAATCTATTTTAAATAATGCTGAATTCAAATCCACAAAAGAGAGCACTGTTGGAGTTTTTCTAAACAATGAACTTGTAAGTTTAAATTTTAGAATAGTAATAAACTGTGAAATAAAACCTGTAGATATTACTACATTTGACGGGAATAGAATATACAGAGATTCACTTTGCTTTTTGTTAACAAAATCCACAAAAAAACTTTTTCCTGAAAGAAGGCTTGTTATAAGCAATTCACTTAGCGCCAGTTACTATTACTATTTTGAAGATTTTTCAGAAGTAAGTGAAAAAGAAGTTGAAGCTATAGAAAAAACAATGCGTGATGATGTTAAAAAAGATATTTCCATTATCAGAGAATTTGTTTCATACAAGGAAGCTCTTGATTATTTTAGCGAACATAACAACTGGAAAGATACATACCTTCTTTTAAAACATTTGAACTCCAGCAGTATTGTTCTTCATACATGTGAAGATTATCAGGATATTGCACACACACCGTTGGTCCCGCATACAGGATTTTTAAAATATTTTGAAGTAAAGAAATATTCCAATGGATTTCTTTTAAGATATCCTGATAGAGAACAACCAGACTTTATAAGACCATTCAAAGATATTCCTGTTCTTGCAAAAACATATCAGGAATATAAAGCATGGGGAAAAATACAGAGTTTTAGTTCTGTAGGGGAATTGAATGAACACATAGCCGCAGGAAGAGCAGAAGATACAATATGGATGGCAGAAGCTTTGCATGATAAAAAAATAGCTCAAATAGCAGATCAGATCGCAGAAAAACGGAATAAAGTAAAAATAGTGCTAATTGCAGGACCATCATCATCAGGAAAAACAACATTTGCCAAAAAACTCTCCATACAGTTACGCGTTGTGGGCTTTAACCCAATAGCCCTTTCTCTTGATGATTATTATCTTGACAGGGAAAAAACTCCCAGGGATGAAAATGGAAATTATGATTTTGAATCAATTGATGCAATAGATCTTGAACTTTTTAATCAGAATCTTCTTGATCTCTTTAAAGGGAATGAGGTTATAATACCTTATTTTGATTTTAAAACAGGCAAGCGGGATTTCAGCAAAGGTCATAAAATCAAAATGAATAGCAAAACACTTCTTGTAATTGAAGGAATACATGGTCTTAATGAAAAGCTTACAAGTAAAATTGATCCTGAGTACAAACATAAAATCTATATTTCCGCACTTACACAGCTTAAACTTGATGACCACAACAGGATTCCCACAACAGATAACAGGCTTCTAAGAAGAATGGTAAGAGATTTCCAGTTTAGGGGATATTCTGCTATTGATACACTTTCAAGATGGCCATCTGTAAGAAAAGGAGAAAAAAGAAATATATTTCCATTCCAGGAATATGCAGACAGTGTTTTTAATTCAGCGCTGGATTACGAGCTTGCAGTATTAAGAACTTTTGCACAGCCTATATTAAAAACTGTAAAGCCTGATCATGAACTTTATTCAGAAGCAAAACGGCTTGAGAGATTTCTCTCAAACTTCAATAATATTCCGGTAAGGCTAGTTCCCAGAACTTCCCTGCTCAGAGAATTTATAGGCGATAGTGATTTTAAATATTAGTTAATAAAAAACCTTCACCTGACTCAATCACTCAGATGAAGGTTATACTTCAATTTAACAGGATCAACTTCCCCTTCGGGGGATAAAAATACGTCAGTGACGTTGAGCCTTTCAAAAACTACTAGAGCTGGTACCCTACAAATATACCTGGCCGCACTACTCCATAAGACATAGATTCCGGGAAATTATGCTGATAATCTGCTCCAAGCTCAACAAATACTTTCTTTGTTACAAAGTATTGCAGTGATACTCCTACATTAGTAGAGAAAAACCATGTATCAAAAGGATCAGAAACAAGGCCATTACCATAATCAACTTCAAGATTATAGAACATTGAAACGCCGCCTCCCATCCTTACATTTCCAACTAGTTTCCTCTTTATAAAATGTTTTTGATATATCAGATTAACATGCCCGCCCATAAAAAAGCCTTCGACAGTATATCCTTCACTTTTTTTATTGGTGAAATAACTTGCATAGGGAGCAAGTTCCAGGCCAAAATATCCGTATGATTTTTTGATTGGAACAAATGCAATACGCATAGAAGCGCTTAAAAAATATGGAATATCAAGAGCATCATTTACAACTTCAAAATTCTTGTCTGTACTTGGCATATAGTTGAAAAACGCCATTGGAGTCCAGCCAATGGAAATATTAAGATCTACAGGTTTCTGGAAAGATATGTAAAAAGGTCCGGAAGAAGATTTTAATCCTCCTGGGTTTTGTACTACAACATCATACATACCTATTTTTAAATCAATATCATCAAAAATTAGTTCTGCACTTTCTCCTGATGGATCAATTTTCTTTTGTGCCGGAGATAAACGAGTAGTAGTCTGAGTTTTTCCCTGAACAGGTCTTGAAACAAGAAATACATCTGCTCTTTCTACAAAATCTCTACCAGTGATAGTTATGACAGTTGCACCCTCTTCATCAAGATAAAATCTTCCTGGAGAAAAATTATTTACTTCCGGCTGTATTGCAAGAAATACCTCAAACTCCTGCCAGTTAGACTCTCCCTCAAGCCTGTTAAGAAGGTTATAAGCCCTTATTTTATATCTATAGGTTCCAGCAGGGATAGAAATTTCTATAGAATTTTCATCAGAGAAATCACTTACAACTTCTGTATATTTATTAGCTGAATCTTTCTGCTCAACTATAATTCCATAGCGGTATACATAGTCCACAGGATTCCACTCAATTCGCTGAATAAAACGCACGCCTGTCTCTGTTTCCATAATATAGTAGGAAAGATTTTCCGACTGCGAAATAGTCTCAGGTTGCTGAGTAGTTTCGCTAGCTGTATTAGGCTCAGTAGCTGGCAAGGCCACCTGAGCAGCAATAAAACTTAGAATTCCAAAGAGCATTAGAAAAACAAAGATAATACGTTTTTTATTTTCCATATAAAATTCCTGGTTGTTTTGCTTGTGGGTTAGATACCTGAGGAATATGAATTGTAAAACTATTTTGCCCAATAGTTCCCCTTTGTTCAATCATTTCTTCGGTTCTGCTTATAGCTTCCACTTGCCATATAAAATTTCCCCTATCCAATACAGCAAGATCTTCAAGGTCATACGCTGGTTCTTCAACAGTAGCAGTGTGTAAAAGTTTTCGCTGATTTGCCCTTTCTGCATCCAGTAAAAGAGTAACTATATAAGCATTTGCCCCTTCAACAGCATTCCATTTAAAACTAATTTTTTTCGTCTCCATCAACTCGGCAGGACCAATCGTCTTTCTGTTCTCCGGGATCCTTCCTCCAGGAGCAGGAAGCAATGGGACTGAACCTACTGTAAAGTATGTAGGAGCCCTTGCGCTTATATCATAGCCATCTACGGTTGAGCCAACAACTGTCCAGTACCACCTGCCTTCTCTAAGAGGGACAAGCGTAATAGTTTTTGGCGGATTCTTTATATCCATTGCAAGAGAAGTATCTGCAAGTGGATTGGCATTCTTTGAAAGAATAAAGCGGGTTTCCCCTACCTCTTCCGGAGTAGACCAGCTAACTTCACCTGGTTTTCTCAATGCTTGCAATCCATCATACTGAAAGCCAGCAGCAGGAGATGTCAACACAATAGGATTCAATTTTTTCATACCAAAATTATACATTCCCAAAAGGCTTGTGCGGCGTGATGATGTTGGGCTTTCATCAATAAATGCCTGAATTGTCCAGCGATATTGGCCATCAGGAAGATTATCCAATAGTATAGAAATACGATTTTCCGTAGCATACTGAGTTACTGATTCCTGATTACTGCCTGCTCTATAAATTTTTATCTGATAATAATTAACACCAGGTATCCTTTCCCAGGCAAATTCAGTTGGGACTTTTTCTCTTACAACTACCCTGTCATTATTTACAGGAATTTCAACATTAGGAGCAGGAAGCGGAGGAACAACAGAAAAATGTTTTCCTTCAGTAGCGAATGTTGCTGTTTTATCACTTGATTCTGTAAAAATACGCCAGTAATATTCACCCACTGCCAATGTTTTGCCCTGAATACTTGCTACAATAACTTCATCATTAATTAGTAATGAAGAAAAATCGCTTTTATCAGATATCTGAAACTTTGTTGTAAATGGAAGATTTGTTCTCCATGTAAAACGGATATCCGGCATACGAGCATCTGCAATAGTATAGTTATCAGGAGGGAATAATGTTCTCTGAATAATTTCCCCGGATAGAGCAAAAAATGATCTTATCTCTGACAGAGCAGAATTATTGCCTTCAATATCGGTCTGAAAAACTCCCCAATAATACTGTACCCCTTCCTCTAAAACACCTTGCCGTGGTTTATATATATACCAGTTTTCCTTAGACTCTCTTTGGATAACTGGATTGGAAAGATCTCCATTTTTTGAAATTTGTACTGAATAGGAAGCTGCCTCAGCTTCATTTTTCCATGAAAAATAAGTATCTTTGCTTTCTTTTGCAATATTAACAAAATTTCCAACTGCAGGTGAAGAAAGCACAGGCGCTTCAAGAGAGCCGCTTTTATTTATAACAAAAGAAGAAACAGCAGGAGGATAAGATGATCCCATGAAATCCGCAGGATAAAGCGGAGTAACTCTCCAGTACCATGTCCCTTCTGTAAGAGAAGACAATACAAGCGATGAATCATAAAGCTGTCTGCTTACTACAGGGTTTTCCAATCTTTGATTATCTGCTACATCAAGACGATAAGCAGCTGCCCTTTCTGTACCTGTCCATAAAAACCTTACTGCTGGAAGACGTGTTCTAAAAGTATATGTATAATTTTCTACAGGTGAAATTAGTTTAGGAGAAGGTGCATAAACAATTGAAAGCTTTCCGCTTGTAATATTCTTGGTATGGTTTTCTGCATCCTTAAAAGAAGAAGGATACATCCTCCACCAGTATACACCGGAAGAAAGAGAAACTTCTTTTTGTGCTGCATCTCTTACTTCACTCGAATAAACCAATCTGTTAAAAGATGTTTCTTTTGAAATTTCTATATATACGTATTCCCCTGATTCAAAATTATTTGTTTTCCACATAAAGTTTACAGGATAAACATCATGACTGCTATTAAGTATCTGTGTTCCTGGAACAGGGGAAAGCACAGCTACCATAGGTCTTACATCCTGTGTTCCATCCTGCAAAAAGCTCAATGCAGATCCTGCATTAATAGACTGTATTGCTCCGGATGAAGAAGTAATTGAACCACTTCCTTCGAGGAGCATTATATTTAACGCCTGATTTGAACTATTTGTTCTTGCATTAAGCACTCCACCGGAAGCAACTTCAACACGATTATTTCCGGATGAAAGAACCACAGCGTTACTGCCTATATGAGAATTAATATTTATATCTCCGCCGCCAAAATCAATTAAAATTTCCCTCTTGTCCCAAAAAACCTGGGCAAGTGTATTTTCAAGAAGCTCTATGTATTGACCATCAAGAAAAGTTATTCTTGCTTCAGCGAGATCTGCGGTACGAATAATATCGCCGTTATATACAGGAGATTCCTGTCTAAGACGGTCCCACAACACGCGGTCAACAAATTTACGTTGCGCTGCCCTGTATTTATAAGAAACAGTTGCTATATGCTCTTCGTAAAGTTTTGTAAGAGTCCTGTTAAGATCTTGCCAAAATAATACTATATTTAGGACAATACCGGAGATGCAGACAAAAATAACGATTAAATCAATTGCCCTGAATTTTGTATTTTTTCTCTTCACCATCTAAGTCTACCTTGTTAATATCAGGCGGTGTAATGCCAAGGAGTTTTCGTACATCTGCCATTGATTGCGGACCTTGTACTCCTGCTCCCGGTATATCATCTGCCTTGGGAATATTTACTACTCCAAACATGCGGAGGGGTTTTTCTTTTCCTTTTACTGTAACAGAAGGCATTTCTTCTACAATAATATGATCTTTAATAAGATTATATGTGTTTTCTGTTATAAGAATATCTGTTCCTAAAGGTTTATTCAGCGACTCGGTACGGGAAGCAAGGTTAACAGCGTCGCCAATAACTGTATATTCCATTCTTTCATTTGAACCTATCTGACCTGCAACAACTTTTCCTGTATTTATACCGCAACCGATTTTAATAATGGGTTTTTTATCCCCGCCTCTTCCTACATTGAACTCAAGAAGAGATTGTCTCATCATCAGTGCAGCGCGTACGCAGTTAAGGGCATCTTTAGCAGGACTACCTGCAGATATGGGGGCTCCCCATACACCCATAATAGCATCGCCGATAAATTTATCTACAACACCACTTGTTTTATTTACGCAATCAACCATTCTGGTCATATATTGATTCAAAAATTCTACAACCTCATCTGGTTCAAGCTTTTCTGAAATAGCAGTAAAGGATCGTATATCAGAGAAGAAAACCGATACTTCTTTTGTTTCTCCTCCAAGGGTCAACTCCCCTTTCATTGCTTTTTCTGCAATATCTTTATTTATAAATCTGCCAAAAGTATCTTTAAGACGTTCACGCTCTGCAAGACCTTTACCCATCTGCACGAAGCTTTGTGTTAATAGCCCAAGTTCATCTCTTGTTGTTGGCTGAAGATCAATTTCAAATTCACCCTGTTCAATTCTTCCTGCAGCTTTTGCAAGGTTTTTAACAGGAGAAGAAATCGTTTTGGAGAAAAACCAGATAAACAATACAGAGGCAAAAAGAACTGCTATTGTAAGATAAATATTTCGCCTTGTTGTTGCAGCAATTCCTTCAAACACAACATCATACTGAACATTTGTAATAATAGCTGCGTTAGCTACTGCAATTTTATGATATGCACTGAAATATCTTGTTCCTGCATCATCTTTATATAGAAACTGGCTGTTTTTTACAGTACTTTCCTGCACTGTTTTGATTATAGGCAAATTTGACATATTGACGCCGGCGCGAACCAACTCAATATCAGCATGTACCAACAGATCGCCATTGCTGTTTATTATAAAACTGGAATTGACTCCTGTAGCACAAAGTTCGGTAAGACCCTCTGAGGAGAAAAGAATAACAACTGACTGCTGTAGTCCCCCTTCCTGCCATGGATATATCATTGCAACCATTTGAATCCCAAATGATGGAGTTGCATTTAAAAGAATAGTTTCTCCTGCATTTGAGCGGCGGATCGTATCACTTTCAGCTCTTATAAAAGCAGGGACAAGGCTTGCTTCGATTTCATTTGAAAGGAAAAATCTGTTGTTTACCAACTCCAGAGATCCTGGAATAATAATTGCAGCTATATCCTGATTGACTTCAAAGAAAAATCCTGTTGCTTGTCGGGCAATAGGCCCTGAAGCGCCTGCTGCATTCAAAAGGTCAAGTATTAAAAATACATTGGAACGAACAGCATTAAGCCTGTTCTCTACTTCTGTTGCTGTCATTTTGCTTATATTCAGATTATTATACTCTGCTGTAATTCTTACATCAGAACTAACCATGATAGAAACAAGAAGCGTAATAGCGCCCAATGATACCAGCAATAAGATGGTTATGATCGCAACAAGCTTTAAGCTTATAGGATACTTAACTTTTACCATCGTTGTTTTTGATTCTTTTGATTCTTTTGACACTTTTTTCTCCGCAATTATACGCTAATAAATTAGCTTTAATATAGCCAAACAATTATATGAATACACATTAAAAATTAGCAATACCCATCTTGCATTTTACATGATCGCCTTAAAACAAATTTTACAAGACCGAGTATAATAGAACATTATATACAACTAGTACTGTTTTTGCAATGTTTTTCGATAAAATATTTTTTTCAAAGCTCATTCTCCACTACTTGCTACTCTCTGGCACCTCCAGTACTCTAATGTTGCTCCTTTACTACCTCCAACATCACTCGTTTCGTGTACTACGAATTTTATCTCATTAATGCGCTCGTACAGAAACAATATTATGGGACTCTGACTTTGGCCTTGCCGCAGTTGAGCCTGTATTAGCACCATTAAAATACATAATATATGCACTAGTGCTACTAGTACCAGTATCCGATGATGACCAAAAGGAGGTAAACGGACCACTTCCAGTATCGCCAAGACTAAATTTAATATCTTGATGGGTCCTTTGCTGGTAGAGTAGCGCAAGTTCATCTATACTGGGTAAAAACCAACCCCCAGCAAAACTTTCTCCAGCGGTTTCAGCTGCTGGGGCATTGCCAATAGCAAGGAGATATTGAGTGTTCCTGTAACCAGAGCCAAGACCAGATTCCGAACCAGCAAAGGCAGTAAGTAAAGGAATAGTATACTGATAAGAGGCAGGCCTATAACCATTCTGCACTTCCAGATAGTAGCAGGTACCAATGCCGTTCACGTTAAAACCAGTTGTACTACGATAAAAAATCATCCCGGTATTTTCAGGACCTTGATCTCCTATGTTCCACCTAAAATCCCATACAGCATACAAATTTATAGCGCCACTTGCTGCCAGGTTGCTCACAGTTTGACCAGGATTGTAATTAATCGCTCCTCCGATACCTACAGTTGAGGAAGTAGACCATCCTTTTAAAATAAACCCTGTCCTGGTAAAACCATTTGCCCTTAAGGCCTGGCTTGCATCATAGGTAAAGTTTTGGCTAGCTGTACTTCCTGTTACCCCGGAAATACTTCCGCCATAGAAATTCACAGTGTATGTATTAGCAGTATACTGGGCATATACAGTAATATTCACCGTTACTGTTGTATTTCCTGTAAAAGCAGTCCCTGAACCATTAGGCTGAGTATTCCAGTTGTTAAATGTATAACCAGTACGTTGTGGATTTGCCGGCATATTAGCAGTACCAACAGTTGTTGTAGTGGATGGGACAGTCCATGTCGATGTGGCAGGGGTACCGCCATTGCCGTTAAATGTGACAACCAGAGGTGCTGTTGCTGCAAACTGATACGATATTGTGGCCGACGTAGTTGTGACGTTCGTGATATTTGCTGCTGTTCCATTAATAGTTGCATTTGATAACCCAGTAAATACATAGTTTGTATTAGCTGCCAGCGTGACACTAGCAGTGTACTGCGTGCCTCCACGGAATGGATTATGAACCGGATTCCATGTCACTGCAGCAGTGGTATTTGCAGCGCCTGCCGGAGTAACTGCAACATTTGCAGTTGGTGTTGGGGTTCCTCCTGTAGCTGGAGTAGTAATTCCGGCAATAACAGCGCTTGTTATTGGAGCTGGATTAACAGTGATCGGCACATTATTATTCGTTACAGTTGCATAATTAGCATTCGTTGGAGTAAAAGTAGCTTGATACCCCGTATTTGCAACTGTAGGTAT
>WRCW01000064.1 GCA_009783755.1 Spirochaetaceae bacterium | reverse complement strand
GTTGTCGCGGGTTCAAATCCCGTCATCCACCCAATTTTAAGAGCGCCCGTAGCTCAGCTGGATAGAGCGTCGGACTTCGAATCCGCAGGCCGCAGGTTCGAATCCTGCCGGGCGTAAGCTATTTCAAAATGGCAACGATACCGGAATAAACCAAATATTTTAACACCATAAAAGATGTTGAAATCACCAGGGCCGCTAGCTCAGTTGGTAGAGCAGCAGACTCTTAATCTGCGGGTCGAAGGTTCGACTCCTTCGCGGCTCAAAGTATAAACAAAACCTTTTCGCTAATATTGCGAAGGAGTCGAACGGTTAAGCCCGCCGAGCGAATGCGAAGGTAAAGCGTACAGGGATGTACGCTGCCAGGGATTAACCGCGGCTTGTAAGGAGATAACAGGAGGTTAGCGACTGGAAAGCGACTCCTTCGCGGCTTATTTTTTTGGATTATTGTACCTTGCACATCAGGAGAATAACTATTTTCTATTGACTAAATATCTGTTAATATGTATATAATGCGAGAGTGGTGAAATTGGCAGACACGCCAGACTTAGGATCTGGTGCCGTGAGGTGTAAGGGTTCAACTCCCTTCTCTCGCAAAGCCAAATTTTATGCGGGAGTAGCTCAGTGGTAGAGCGCCACCTTGCCAAGGTGGACGTCGCGGGTTCAATCCTCGTCTCCCGCTCTACTTTAAAAGCTGTCTAAAAATAGACAGCTTTTTTTATTTATAACCATGGAGATTGTCCCTCCAACTAATAAAAATCGAGACCTGTATCGGGAAAGCTCACTAAAAAGGCCAGCCCCACTCCACAACAACGATGAAAATTAGGGTATATACAAAAAGGCTACATTTTGGTATTATTTTTATACACAACTTTTCAAAAGTTTGTAAAATAATAACTTAATCAACTAAAAAAAAGAGGGACAATGTGATCAAAAATAAAGAATTAAAAGCCCTGGAGAATTCAACTATTGAGCTATCCGTTACTATTGAAAAAGATTCTGTAAAAAAAGAATATGATAAACTTTTAAAAGAATATGCAAAATCTGCACAAATAAAAGGTTTCCGCAAAGGAAAAGTTCCACCTACAGTACTGGAAAGAAAATTCAGCGATAGTATTAAAACAGAAGCAGGATTCAATCTTATAGAAAAAAGTCTGGAAGAAATATTAAAAGATGTGGAGAAAAAACCCCTCCCTTATTATACCCCAAAGCTAAAAAATGAAGAAAATTTCTCTGTAGATATGGATAAAGATCTGGAATTTGCAGTTACATACGAAACATATCCAGATATAACACTTGGACAGTATAAAGGAATTGAAATAGAAGCTCCTGAAGTAGAGCTCACACAAGAGGATGAAGAACGAGAGCTTAAAAGATATCAGGAACAAAATGCAGTTGTTTCAGAAGAAAAAGATGGGACAGTAAAAAAAGATAATGTTGTTACCATAAATTATTCTGAAATTGGTGAAAACGGGGAAATAATTGAAGGAACTAAAAGAGAAGATTTCACTTTTACAGTAGGAACAGGATATAACTACTATAAAATAGATGATGAGATCATTGGACTTAAAACCGACGAAGAAAAAATTATTGAGAAAAAATATGGCGATGATTTTGAATACAAGGATCTTGCAGGGAGAAATATAAAGATAAAAGTCAAAGTAACAAGCATAAAATCAAAACAACTTCCTGCAATTGATGATGAATTGGCTCAGGATATAAACGAGAAATATAAAACCCTTGATGATCTTAAAAAAGATATAAAAGAAAGACAAAATGGGATGATTGAAACAAAACTTAAAACTCTAAAACAGCAGAGAATACTTGGTAAAATAATCGAAGCATCACAACTTGAAGTCCCGCCGTCAATGGTAGAAAATGAGCTTGATCACTCATGGAATAATTTTCTGTATCAGTTTGGAGGAAGCGAACAAAAAGTTTTACAGCTTCTTGAAATACAAAAGAAAACAAAAAATGATCTTCTGGAAGAATGGAAACCATCTGCAATAAAGAGCGTAAAAGGGCAGTTAATAATAAATAAAATAGTAAATGAAGAAAAAATTGAAGTCTCAGATGAAGAAACAGCCGATGAGATAAAGAAGCAGGCTTTACAGAGCGGAATGGCTGAAGATGATTTTAAAAAATATGTTGATGAAAACAATATGACTGAATATGTTAAACATTCAATTCGTGAACGGAAAGCCTATGATATGTTGGTTGAAAATGGAGTTATAAAAAAAGGGGAAAAGATTAATTTTCTCGCATTTATAAGCTTAAATAGCTAATTTAAAAATTAAGGTTAAAAAATGGATGAAAAAATGAATACCCTGGTGCCTATTGTTATTGAACATACGGGCGCAGGCGAAAGATCTTATGATATTTATTCCCGTCTTCTAAAAGACAGAATAGTATTTCTCGATGGTGAAATTAATGACTTAACAGCAGATCTTGTAGTAGCTCAGCTTTTATTTCTTGAGTCTCAGGATCCACAAAGAGATATAAGCCTTTACATAAACTCTCCGGGAGGTTCTGTAACAGCAGGACTTGCCATATATGATACAATACAGTACATAAAGCCGGATGTGCAGACAATATGCCTTGGACAAGCAGCTTCTATGGCAGCTTTGCTTCTTACATGCGGAACTCCGCAAAAGAGGTATTGCCTTCCATCAAGCAGGGTGCTAATACACCAGCCATGGGGAGGTGTCCATGGACAGGCAAAAGATATTGATATCCAGGCTAGAGAAATAATCAGGCTTAAAACCCTTATTATTGATTATTTTGCAAAACATACAGGCAAAAGTTCCAGCATAGTTGCCAAAGATATGGAACGCGATTACTTTATGTCCGCAGAAGAAGGGATAAAGTATGGTCTTGTGGATTCAATACTTACCAGAGGGTAGCTAATGTCAAAAAATAAAAAAGATATGTATCAAATATGCTCTTTCTGCGGAAAACCTGCAGAGATGGTAAAAAAAATAATTTCAGGACCAGGCGTACATATTTGCGATGAATGTATTAATGTTTGTACAAGGATAATTAATCAGGAAGAGAAAAAAGAGCCTGGAAATTTAAATATAGATAGTGTTGCAAAACCAGAAGAAATCAAAGAATTTCTTGACCAATACATTATTGGACAGGAAGATGCAAAAAAAATTCTTTCAGTAGCAGTGTATAACCACTATAAAAGAATAGCAAATGCAGAAAAACTTGATAAAGAAATTGATATGGAAAAGTCAAACATTCTCATGATAGGACCTACTGGTACAGGGAAAACACTTCTTGCAAAAATACTTGCTAAAAAACTCAATGTTCCTTTTGCAATAGCAGACGCAACAACACTTACAGAAGCAGGCTATGTTGGCGAAGATGTTGAAAATATACTTTTAAAACTTATACAGGCAGCAGACAACAATATTGCGTTGGCTGAAAAAGGGATTGTTTATATTGATGAGATCGATAAGATTTCAAAAAAAGGGGAAAATGTATCAATTACCCGCGATGTTTCAGGCGAAGGGGTTCAGCAGGCTCTGCTAAAAATTATTGAAGGGACAATAGCATCTGTCCCCCCACAGGGAGGAAGAAAGCATCCAAATCAGGAGATGCTAAAAATAGATACAGAAAATATCCTTTTTATCTGTGGCGGAGCATTTGTAGGGCTTGATAAAATTATAGAATCCCGCGTATCCCAGCATCCATTGGGCTTTGGCGCTGATATCAAAGCAGCAGAAGAGAAAAATTTATCTGAACTTTATTCAAAACTTCATCCTGATGATTTAATAAAATTCGGACTTATCCCTGAATTTATTGGCCGTCTTCCAATTGCAGCTACGCTGGGAAATCTTACAAAAGAAGAAATCAGAAGAATAATTACAGAACCAAGAAATGCAATAATTAAGCAATATAAAGAATCATTTAAACTTGATAATACTGAAGTTGAATTTACAGATGATGCAATTGATCAGATTGCAGAATTAGCTATAGCAAGAAAAACAGGCGCTCGCGGAATAAGGTCTATTGTTGAATCATTAATGGTCGATATTATGTATAAATTGCCTTCAATTGAGGGTAATAAAAAAGTTATTATAGACAAAGAAGTTATCCAGGGAATTCATAAACCAATAATTTTGACTATTGAACAGAAAATAGCATAGGATAGCCAGATGCAAATAAATCTTAAAGGAAAATCACTTATCTCTTTAAAAGATTATACTCCTGAAGAAATCAATTATCTTATTGAACTATCAATCTCTGTAAAAAAAGAAAAACACAATAATATCAGAAAAGAACGGTTTAAAGGGATGACTATTGCCCTGTTGTTTGAAAAAAGATCAACAAGGACAAGATGTGCATTTGAAACAGCTTTTGGGGA
This sequence comes from Spirochaetaceae bacterium, assembly GCA_009783755.1. GTDB lineage: Bacteria > Spirochaetota > Spirochaetia > CADAEX01 > CADAEX01 > WQTU01. Next base: position 5,637 of record WRCW01000064.1, on the reverse strand, counting down.
AGAAGGGGGATATCCTGTCTTTTTGTCAAATGCCGATATTCAACTTGGGGCAAAAGAATCTATAGAAGATACAGCCCGTATTCTGGGAAGAATGTTTGACTGCATACAATTCCGTGGTTTTAAGACATCAAATGCTGAAATTCTTGAAAAATACTCAGGAGTTCCTGTTTATAATGGACTTACAGATGATTTTCATCCTACACAGGCTCTTGCAGATATAATGACGATTTGGGAATATTTTAAGACCTATAAAGGGATAAAAATTGTCTATGTTGGTGATGGAAGAAATAATGTCGCAAATTCCCTTATGATTGGCTGTTCAAAAGTGGGAATTGATATAAGAATTGCATCCCCACATACCTTATTACCTACTGAAAATATAGTATCTCTTTCAAGAAATTTTGCGGAAAAATCAGGTTCTATTGTTGAAATTGCAACAGATATTAAAAAAGCTGTTAAAGATGCCGATGTAATCTATACCGATGTCTGGGCATCAATGGGCGAAGAAGATAAACTTGCAGATAGAATAAAGCTTCTTAAACCTTATCAGGTCAATAAAGAGCTTATGGCATTAACTGGCAAGGAAACAATCTTTATGCACTGCCTACCTGCAGTAAAAGGCAATGAAGTGACTGCAGAAATCATTGATGGGGATAGGTCAGAGGCATGGAACCAGGCAGAAAACAGAAAACATACAATAAAAGCCATAATGTTGGCAACATTGGGGCTTGTATAAATATTTTTTCTTGATTTTAAATTAGTATTTGATATATAATATATTGTTATAAAAAAGGATAATTTCCAACTTTTAATGCGGAGGCATTATCGTGAAAAAATGGATAATCATACTCTCACTAATAATACTTGCTACTATTACTTATAATACATTCAGTATTGAGTCAGACTACTATGTAAAAAGCGTTCCGGTTTATAAAATATACCATCATCAAAAAGGTTTTGTAGTTCTTTATGAAAAACAGAATTCCGATCTTCATCGTATTTTCCTTCCATATGCATGGTTTCAGGTTCCACAGGAATCAGGCGCTCCATGGAAAGCAGAGGTTTTTTACGGCAGTAATATAGAATATCCCTATATGAACATCTATTGGGACAAAAGTGGTTTTTCTCATGTAAGACTCTTTTTAAGAGCAAAAAAGACAGATCCCAGCTGGGGTTTCTTAAAACTGCCAAATATGTTTGATAATGAATTTGATATAGAAAAACCAGATCTTCAGTTTTAATGATCAATATTGATATAAATAAGATTAAAAAAGCCATTTTGAAAGAAAACCTTTCAGGATGGCTTTTTTTTAACTTTAAACATAGGGATTCTATAGCTGATCTACTGCTAGAAATCGATAAAAAAGCAATTAATAGCAGGGGCTGGTTTTATATAATAACTGCAGAAAAAGAGAATATCAAAATTGTCCATTCTGTTGAACCTGATGCTTTAAAAGAATATCCGGGAAAAACCATTATTTATACTTCAAAAGAAGAATTAAAAGCAATTTTGAAACAATTTTCAGGAATGTGTTTTGCTGTTCAGGCAGATAATAACCTTACTCAAATTTCTTTTCTTGATAGTGGAACAGCATCGATTTTATGTGAATGTGGGATAAAAATTGCAAGTTCTGCATCTCTTATAAAAGAAATGCTTGGAAATCTTGATAAAGAACAAATATCTATGCATGAAAAAGCAGCAGATTCACTTTACAAAATAATGGATGAAACATGGGAATATCTTTCTATCAATTTCAAAAAGAGTAAAAAAATAACAGAAAGCCTTATTCAGTCTTTTATTCTAGAAAGATTTGAAAAAAATAGCCTTATTACAAATTCTCCCCCTCTTGTTGCTTTTGGAAAAAATAGTGCTAATCCTCACTATAATACACCCTGCGCCTTCTTGCAGCATCCTGCACTGATCGAGACCCCCTCCCCTGCTTTTAGGAAACTTTATCGCAGTAGAGAAACCAATAGCCCTGCAACAAGTAAATCTGCTGTTCTTAAAAAAAATACTATTATACAATTTGATATTTGGGCAAAATGCCGGACACAAAACTTGAAAGAACCTGGCGATAAATGTGTATATGCAGATATTTCATGGGTTGGATTTTCAGGAAGTGATTGTCCTGATGAAATTGTTAAAAGTTTTAATGCAGTAGCAGGAGCAAGGGATTCTGTAATTGCTTTTATAAAAGAAAATATAAAAGCAGGAAAAGAGGTTTCAGGTTTTGATGCAGATAAAAAAGCTCGTAATTTTCTTTTTAATTTTGGATATAAAAAAGAGGATATAAAGCACAGAACAGGACACGCAATTGATATTGAACTTCATGGATATGGAACAAACCTTGATTCAATTGAATTTCCGGATAAAAGGATACTTTCAAATGGCTCCTGTTTTTCTGTTGAACCTGGGCTTTATTTTAAAGATTTTGGCATACGAACAGAGATTAATTGTTATATTATCAAGAATAAACTTTATGTATCCGGAGGGATACCACAAAATGATATTTTTATGATATAATAATTGAGCTATGGATTTAATTTTACAGTTTATTAAGAAATATGATAATTTTTTAATTTTTGGACACGAAGACCCTGATGCAGATTGTGTATGCAGTTCAATGGCATTATCAATATTTATCAACTCCCTTGGAAAAACAACTCATGTTTATTCTAATTTACCATTTAAACGAACAGAGCTAAAACAATTTGAAAAATATTGCAAATCTGAAATTTCAGATAAAGATATATCAAAAAATAGTGCAGTATTTTTAATTGATCATCATACTTTCACAAGAAGTGCACCATCTTCAAAAGCAGTATCATCTCTTCCTGTTGCAATTATAGATCACCATGATATAACTTCAGAACCAATACCAGAAGGAGTAGAAGCTGCATTTATAGATATCAAGACCCCTTCAACAACACTGTTAATTTACAAATTTATGAAATTTTCAAAATATACTCCGGATACCTTTATAAGCAAATTGATTTTCCTTGGCATCTGCACAGATACAGGTTTTTTCAGACATCTTGAAGAACACTCCGAAGAGACTTTTCGTCTTGCAGGAGAGCTAACTGAACTTGGAGCTTCTCCAAATAAAATATTTTATGAAGTATATGGCAACAAATCTCTTGGATCACGAAATTTTCTTAAAATTATGCTTTCCAGTATGCAAGTTTTTTTCAATGGAAAACTTCTTGTTGTTTATGAAACAATCGCAGATCTTAAGCATTACGACCCAATTGACAGAGACAATGATATGGTCTACCAGATACTTCTTGGAACTAACGAAGTAAAAATTGTAGCATTATTTAGAGAAGATGAAACAAATAAATGCAGCGTAGGTCTTAGAACAACTGCGAATATTGATCTTGCAAAAATTGCATCTGATTTTGGTGGCGGAGGACATAAAAAGGCGTCCGGTTATACTGTAAATACAACAATTGAGAATGCAATATCTGCTTTTGTTTCCTATACTGAAAAACTTTTAACTTAGGACCTGGCTAAAAATAGTCAGCATCATTTTGCAACAAGTCTTTGAGTTTCCAGGGCGATCATAAGTTCTTCGTTAGTTGGGACTACTAAAATCTTTACAGGTGATTCATCTTTGGAAACAATTCCTTCCCCTTTTGTTAATTTATTTTTTTCTGCATCAAGATAAGCCCCAATAATAGAAAGACCTTTACAGATAATTTCTCTGGTTAATCCGGAGTTTTCGCCTATACCACCTGTAAAAATAAGAGCATCCAGCCGTCCTTCAAGCTCTGGTGTCATTGCAGCAATAAGTCTCTTTGCTGAATGGGCAAATACTTTTAAAGTGAGTTTGGCCCTATAATCTCTTTTTCTTACTGCCTCTCTTATTTCTCTCATATCAGAAGATATGCCTGAAATACCAAGAAAGCCTGATTTTTTATTGATAATATCATTCACTTGTTCGGGTGTATATCCGAGCTGCTGGATCATATATAAAATAATGGCAGGATCAATATCGCCTGTTCTTGTTCCCATAGGAAGACCTGCAAGAGGGGTAAAACCCATTGTAGTATCCACAGAAGCTCCTCTTTTGATTGAAGCAATAGAAGCTCCGTTTCCAAAGTGACAGGTTATACAGTTAAATTGATTGTATGGAATATTCAGTAATTCCGCAGCTTTTAATGAAACATATTGATGTGATGTTCCATGGAAACCATATCTTCTGATTTTATATTTTTCATAAAATTCATAAGGAAGAGGATAAATATATGATTTAGGAGGTATGGTTGAATGAAATGCAGTATCAAAAACAGCAACGTTAGGAACACCCGGTAACACTTTTTCAATTGTCTTTATACCTTCAAGATTATGCGGGTTATGCAGAGGCGCCAGCGAAACACACTCTTCAATAATTCTTTTAACTTCAGGCGTTACGATCTCGGATTGTGTAATTTTTTCACCACCATGAACTACCCTATGCCCTACAGCATCAATATCTTTAATGCCTTTTATACTTTCCAAAACACCTGTTTCTGTAATAATTGTATCAAGAATAAATTGAATGCCATCATTATAATTTTTAATTACTTTCTGGATTGTTTTTTTCTCATCATTAGCAGAAAAAGTCATAGAACTGTCATCCATTCCGATTTTTTCTATTAACCCTTTGCATAGCAGTTTCTTTTCTGTCATTTCCCATAAATTGTATTTTATTGATGAACTTCCACTATTAAGAACCAAAATATTCAAAACAAACCTCCTAAAAACAAAAAAACACTATTACTGAAACCTTCCAAAAAAGGCATTTAATTTCATATTAATTTAGATTGAATTCTGATAAGCAACTGCTCTACATCTGACCTTACATCCTGAGGTATATCAAGAGTTTGAATTATAAAAATAAGTTTTTCTGCAACATTGTAGTCTTTCAGGTTAATAAAAGTATATATTAGTGCATAAATTGCCTTATAATCTTCAGGTTTTTTTTCCCTTGCAGCTTCGAGAAACTCTTTTGCTTTTTTATAGTCTCTTTTAAGGATATTTAAAACGCCAATATTTCTTTTTACAGACCAGTTTTCAGGTTCTAGCTTTATCGCCATTTCAAGTGATGATGATGCTTTATCAAGCATATTTTTTCTCATCCAGGCGCACCCCAAAGCTTCCCAGGCAGCGGCATTATATTCATTCTTGCTAAGGCAATAATTTAAGGCTTTTATTGCTTTATCATTTTCTCCGCTTTCTGTCAGGGCAATTCCTATGAGACATACTGCTTCATTATTATCCGGCTCATCTTCCAGAAATTTATTTAAGAGATCTTTTGCATCAGCATATAAACCTTGTCCAATAAGTGATTCAGCAATCTCTATTATTTCCATAGTGTAAATATATCATAAAATCAGAGAAAATCAAAGTATTTAAAAAACAAATATTTTAAGAGCAAAATAAGCTTTTATGAAAGAATTGGAGGAAGGATAAAAAACTGCCCCACAAGGTTGTGAGGCAGAAAAAGTGCTTTTAAGCCAGTTTTATGATAGGATCATTTTCCTTTACATTGTTTCCTGGTACAAAATATATTTCAGCAACTGTTCCGGATTGGCGGGATAATATTTCTATATCCATTTTCATTGCTTCCATAACTATAACAAGCTGGTTTTCCT
>WRCW01000063.1 GCA_009783755.1 Spirochaetaceae bacterium | reverse complement strand
TGTTCCTGATAAGGTTTTTGTAGACAAAGGTGTGCTCTATTGTGCAATGGCTGAGAAAGATGAAATGGCAGATGTTGTTTTTACAATTCTTTATAAAAGTAACGAAAATGATGCTTTATATATTAAAAGATGCAAAATCGAAAAATTTATTTTAGACAAATCTTATGATCTTATTCCGGAAAACGCAAAATTGATTTATCTTACAACCAAAGAAGCAGGCAGGATATATCTTATGTATGCTCCTGCCCCAAGGCAAAAGATTTCGGAAGAAAGCTTTAATATTACCAAGTATCTTATAAAAGGGCTAAAAGCAGGTGGCGTAAAGCTAACTACAAGAGAAGTAAAGTCCTGTAAATTTATTTCAGAAAAAAGAAAACAGAAGTAGTGAGTGGAGGTAGTAAAAGTGAAAACAATAATTCTTTATTATTCATTTTCAGGCAAGACAAAAGCGCTTGCTAGTCAAAAGGCAAATGAACTTAAAGCTGACATTGAGGAAGTAACAGAGATAAATAAGTTATCTACATTTAAGGCTTATACTGTTGGTGCATATAAAGCAATAAAGCGGAAAAAGACAGAGATACAACCAATTAAATCTGTGCTTGCCAACTATGATAAAATAATCATTATGGCTCCTGTTTGGGGAGGTAGGCCAGCGCCAGCATTTAATAATATTATTGAGCAGATACCAGCAGGTAAGAAAATAGAACTTATCATGGTCTCCGGAGGCGGTGGAACAAAAGGGAGCGCTGAAGGGACAAAAGCGATTTTCACTGCCCGCGGGTGTGAGGTCACAGGATATACTGATATAAAAGGCTGATAAGCCGCAGATCATATTTTTAAAACTACACGAGAATAAATTTATTTTCGAGAAAAATAACTGGTATCACGCAGTCTTTAATTTATTGCTACTGCCTCTATTTCAACAAGAGAGCCTTTAGGGATTTGCAGCCCGCCAAGTGTTGAGCGTGCAGGAAAAGACTCCGGGGAGTTGGCTTTAAAAAAAGCTTCATAGACTTTGTTGAATTCAGGGAAGTCATTCATATCTTTAAGAAAGCAAGTTGTTTTTACTATTTTATCTATTGAACTTCCTGCTGCTTCAACAACAGTTTTTAGGTTTTTAAGAACAGCCTCTGTTTGTTCTTTTATATCTTTTCCTTTTATTGAACCTGTTTCAGGATCAAGAGGAATTTGCCCTGAAATAAAAACAAAATTTTCTGTTTTAATTGCATGCGAATATGGCCCATTTGGTTGCGCCACTGATTTTGGTCTGATAACTTCTTTCATTTATTTCTCCTTATAATTTATCGAAAGCAGGATCAATTATTCTTGCTTCAAGATAATATCTTTTTTCAATAGCTTCTCCTATTGAAAAAGTTTTTCTGGGATAAACCCCTTTTGCTGTTATGCGGCTAAAAAATGTTTTTTTGCTTATTGATGGAAGCAAGAATCCTATATTGCTTTCTTTTTCTGAAAGCTGCATAAGATCTTCTTCTCCATGGATATAATCGATTTCTTCTTTTATTCCTGTAAGATATTTATCAAGGAAAATCTGAAGTTTTTCTGCAGCCAGGAGATTCGCTTCATCTTTCAATATGATCTCTCCGCAGTTTTTTCCTGAGACAAAAATTATTCTGTTTGCTTCCTCTGGAGTTTTTACATTACTGCAGTTGATTTTATTTATTTTACATCCTCCCACTAGTGGGTCTTTTTCAAAAGCGCTTAACATTTTAGCGCTGTCAATATCAAAAACAACTCTGTGTATGGGATGGAAAGCAAGACCATCGCTGTTTATGTTTATGATTTCAACAAGCGCATAGCGGCTAGGGTGGTCTTTTGGTATGCCGGGTTTCTTTTTTATAATATTCCATACTTCTTTTGCTGCAGCAAGAGAGTGGTTGCCATCTCCTACTGCAAAGAGAGTTCTGTTTTTCTTCGAGAGTCTTTCAAATGCTTTTTCAAGATGTTCAAAATCCTCTTTTTTATTTATATGCCATCCTCTGATCTCTCCACCATTTTTCATCAGTTTAAAATCATAAAGCTTTTCAAAATTTTCTTTCCTTGAATAGAGATATTCAATAACTGATCCCTCCTCATCATCTATAAGAAACAATATGTGTGGAAGATCAAGAGCTGCTTTTTCTCTTATTTTGATCCTTGGAGGAAGTCTGTCTATTACGGTCTTTTCTGTAGGCCGGATCATTGAATCTGATTTTTCGCTGTAGTCATATTTTTCAAGATCAACAGCAATTAAAAGCCCTTGCCTTGATTTTGTATGCGGTGTTTCTCTTTCCACAAGAATAAAACCTTCCGGAAGTTTTTTGAATATCCCACTTTTTATATAATCAGCCATATTTTTATTTATAGAAAAGATTTTATCTTCAAGCGCAATTTCTTTAAGATAACATTCAGGGAGAATAAGATTTAAAGCAGAAGGATGGCCTTCTGTAATTTTCTTTACATCTTCCCAGTAATCTTTGTTGGAAGTAAACTGATCGCAGGCAATTACAGACCATTTTTCAATATTTCCCTTTTTCTGATCCAGCAGAAGTATCTCAGGTGCTTTTATTCCATACTGTTCAAATTTTTGCATATCAATTTCCTCTATAGTATAAAAATATTGATTATTTTTTTATTCTCTTCAAGTTGTTTTTAATGAGATTGACTAATTTTTAAAAAATAACATATAAAGCAAGAAAAAATCTGCTTCATATATTACAACAAATAGTTTTTAATATGATATACTTAAATTTAGTATTTAAATTGAGTAAGAATCATAAAAATGGAGGTTAAATATGATAAGTAAAGATGTAGCTGCTTTATTAAATGATCAGATCACACATGAATTTTATGCCGGGTATTTGTATCTTTCTATGGCTGCGCAGGCAGAAGAAATGAACCTTCCTGGATTTGCAAACTGGCTTTATGTTCAGCATCAGGAAGAACATACACATGCAATGAATATTTTTAAATATCTTATTGAGCAGGGCGTTAAAGTTTCCTTGAAGGAAATTAAAGCTCCAAAGATAAGCTGGGAAAATCCTGTTGAGATGGCCAAGGATGCACTAAAGCATGAAGAGCTGGTCACATCCCTATTTCATAAAATAATGGATGTTGCGCATTCTGCAAAAGACTATGCATCAATTTCTTTTATGAATTGGTATATTGATGAGCAGGTAGAAGAAGAGGCTGGTGCAAAAGAAATAATTCAAAAATTTGAAATGGCAGAAAACAGGGCAGCGCTTCTGTTTATTGATGCTGAACTTGCCAAAAGAGTTTTTGCGACAACACTTACTGTAAAAGCAACTCCTGCTCAGTTAGCGTAATATAAGAAACTAAAACTACTTTTTGCTTCTAAAATCTTTCATACCCAGCGTTCAATCGCAACTCTAATAAAAGATATTAGAGTTGCGTATAACATTATTTTATGAGCCAAAGAAATTTGTAAAACACTGGATGTAAATACCGGAATATTAACAGCAGCAGCTAGTTCTTCCTGGGACAATACTGTAAAACCACAACTGGCTGTTATAGCTTTTACCCCTTCTTTTTCAAGTTCTTTTACCCCTTCAATAAAAGAATTAATAAGGCCAGCCCCTTTTTGTTCCACAATTACTTTAGAAGTAACCCCTTTTAATATTTTATATGTTACAGGAAAATAAAAAGTTTTTGTATTTTTAACATTTATTTATTTTATTTATAAATATAATTGATTTATTTTACTTATCTGCTACACTTAATATTACCATATTTAAAAATATTATATGTTTATTTATTATTAAATATGCATTGGGTATAATAATGAATCTGCATCATTTAAAAATATTTTATTATGTCGCAAAACATAACTCACTAACTAAAGCGGCAAAAGAATTAGAACTAACCCAACCTGCAGTAAGTCTGCAGCTTAATAAATTTCAAAAAAAATATAATTTCAAATTATTTGATATCAAAGTAAAAAAAGTACATTTGACAGCTTTGGGAAAAGAGATATTTGAATATTGCAAAACTATTTTTGATATAGAAAAAAAGATTGAGACTGTAATATCCGATTATCAAAAATCAAAAGCCGGTTTAATTTCTATTTTTGCAACTGACCTTTTTACCATTTCTTATCTCCCCGCTATTATTTCAGAATTTACAAAAAAACTCCCCAATATTATCCCCCAAACATTTACATATCCTTCAGCAGTAATTGCTGAAGAAACAGTTAATTTAATAAATGATATTGGATTCACAGGATATAAAATAGAGCATCCAAAACTTGTTATAAAAGAATTATTAAGCGAAAGCCTTCATCTCGTTTGTCACCCTGATCACCCATTATCAAAAAAACGTGTTATAATGCCGCATGATCTTGAAACCCATAATTTTATTACTCATGAAAAAACCGCAGGAATGCGAAGAGCCATTGATAAATATGCTAAAGATCACAATATAAAGCTAAACATTGTTGCTGAATATGATTTCTCGTTTCTAATAATGGAAATGCTTAAGCAGAACCTTGGCATATCAATTCTCTCAAAAAACGTTATTGCAGAAGCTATTAAAAAAAAGGAAGTTATCTGCATTCCTCTTTCCGAAGGGTGTTTCAGATCTTTTTATCTTGTCTATAGTAAAGAAAAATATTTATCTGATACTGTGAAAGCATTTATTAATGAAACAGAAATATGGTGTAATAATTATAATGCCAAGAAAATAAAAGAATTAACTAAACCTGGCTAGAAAGAAAGTTTTATATTTAAAATTGGGGAAATAATATAGAAAAAGTATTTTTTTACAAAATTATAGTTCTTCTTCAACGTTGGACTGACCTTAAAAAAAAATTTGTTTTTTGAAGTCCAATGCTTTAAATCTTAGTGTGAGGCACTATTTTCGTTTGATTTACCTGTATGAAGTGCTTTTAAATCATTTTAGGGTGTAATAATCGCTTATCATTAATACTAAAGAATAAGTATATATAAATAAAATTTATGTTCTTTGTAAATATCGTTAGCACAAAATAATCTTATCTTTAATAAAATTGACTTATAAAAAAATGCGAACAAATAATTAATAAAACAAAATTTGCCAACATTAGGTTCAAAACCAATAGGGAAAAAAAGGAATTCCTGCTGTTACAGGACTTACCATTATGCAGGAAATTATAAAAATTGCAGAAAAGAAAAATATAGGAACCATATTACCATTAATGGATTTAAGTAAAGATATAGTTTAAAAGAATAAATAATTTCTAAAAAGGGGGAAATTAATGAAAAAGTGTTTATTGTTATTTTTTATGTTTTGTGTTTTGACAAGCTTTGCTTTTTCTGTTGGTGATGCAGAAAGAAAATCAAAAGCTATTGTAATGGGCAGTTCAAGCATGGGTGGAACATGGTATCCTACTGCCGCTAGAATGGCAAGCGTTGCAATTACGTATGAAAATCTTTTAATTACTCTTCAGGCATCAGGCGGAGGTACAGAAAATGTAAGATTAATGAGACAAAATCAGTATCAGATGGGTTTATGCGAACCAAATATTGCAAATTATGCGTATAGAGGAGAATCTCTTTTTGCAGCAGATGGTAAATATGATAATATCACCTTTGTAACCAGTCTTTATCCAAATGAACAAGCTGTAGTTGTTATGAAAAATGGTCCAATCAAAACTATGTATGATTTTGATCCTGCAAAAAATGGCGGCAAAAAATATGGCTTTGCACCAGGAAGCCCTGGATCCGGCGATGAGTACTGCTGGCAAGAGATGTTCAGCGTTTATGGTATAACCAAAGATATGATGAACTGGAGACCGCTTTCACACTCTGAAAGAGTAATGGCATTTAAAGACAGAATTCTTGAAGGACTTGGTTTTGGAACAGCAACTCCTTCAGGTGCTATAATCGAAGCATCTGCGCAAACACCTATAAGAATTCTTGAAATATCAGGAAAAGAACGGGACGAAATAATTAAAAAATTCCCATGGTATGCCCCTGCTGTTATAAAAGCTGGTTTTTATAATGGCATGGACCAAGATGTTCAGACAGTATATATTGGCGGTTTTGTTATTGCAAATAAAGATGTACCGGAAGATTTTATTTATAAATACCTTAATGCTGTTTTTGGAAAAGGGCTTAAAGAAGTTCAATCTGTTGCACCTGCAGCACAACACATAAATCTTGAAAACTGTATTGGAGGAAATGAAACAGCTTCCATTCCTTTCCATCCCGGTGCTGAAAAATTCTTTAAAGAAAAAGGTGTTTTAAAATAATTGTTTTATATGGATACTGGAGCGTGTTGTTCACACAGTATAAAAGAATAATAAATGGATACGAAAAGGACTAAAACCTAAAAAAATATTATAAAGCCTCATAAAGTGTGAACACACCCTAGTATCTATCTTATAAAATTTATTTTTTCCTGTCCTATAGTTGAATGATTTTTCTCTCCTAACTATATGACAGGATCTATTAATACTTATTAGTTTTTTTTGAACAAAATTTATAAAGGTAATTTTATGCTTAAAGAAGAATTATTTGCAACAGCAAGCCTTGCAAGAATCGAACTTGATGAGGCAGAAGCTGAAAAGTTTAATCAGGTAATTACCGAAATGCTTGATTTTTTTTCACTTATGGACAAGATTGGTGTTGATAATCTTCCACCGACTACGCACATTGTCGCAAAAGAAAATAGAACAAGAGAAGATGTACCTGCTGAAATTCCCATTGCAAATAAACTGATTGAAAATGCTCCGGAAAAAGATGGCAGATTTATAGTTGTGCCTAATGTTTTATAGTTTAAGTGCGGGAGTATTATTTTATGGAATGGAATAAAATTTTATCAGACAAAGAAAATAAAAAAAAATATATAGAATATGTAAAAGAGTGGGAAAACAAAATACACTCGCTTCTCGAATTTAATCCGGACAGAACAGTTTCAGTAAAAACAGAAAGCAGTAATCCTCTTTCCGGTATACCTTATGTTGTTAAAGATAATATAGCAATAAAAGATTATCATCTTACATGCGGTTCAAAAATGCTTGAAAACTTTATTTCTTTTTATGATGCCACTATTGTAGAAAAATTGAATTCTGTTGGTGCGATACCTGTAGGAAAATCCAACATGGATGAATTTGGAATGGGTTCTTCTACAGATAACTCTAGCCTTGCTGTTACAAATAATCCATGGGATTTAGAAAGAGTAGCCGGAGGTTCAAGCGGCGGTTCTGCTGCTGCTGTTGCAGCAGGTCTTGTTCCATTTGCTCTTGGAACAGATGCTGGAGGCTCTGTAAGGCAGCCTGCTTCATTTTGCGGAGTTTATGGGCTTAAGCCAACTTATGGTGTGGTATCAAGATATGGTGTTGCAGCTTCCGCATCTTCGCTTGATTCAGTAGGTATTTTTTCAAGAGACCTCAATATGACAGAAACTATTTTTGACTTATTAAAGGGAAAGGATGATCTTGATCAAACAACATTTGATTATCCCAAAGAAGAAAAAAACCTATCTCAAAAAAGTGTATTCGGGTATTTTGGAGGAGATTTAGATCTTTCAGAGCCTGTTAAGAAAGCATATAAAAACTGTATAGACATACTTAAAGCTAAAGGGTATGAAACAAAAGAGATTGTAATTCCTGATCTTGAATATGCAGTTCCTGCATACTATGTAATTATATCAGCAGAAGTAAGCACAAGTTTTGCCAAGTACAATGGTATAAGATATGGCTACAGAAGCAAAGGTGCAGATTCTCCTATTTCACTTATGGAAAAAACAAGAGGCGAAGGTTTTGGGGAAGAAACAAAATTGCGTATTCTGCTTGGGACTTATGTGCTCCGTTCAGAGTTTAAAGAGAAATATTTTATAAAAGCTCAAAAAATAAGAACTAAAGTTATAAATGATATTAATTCTCTTTTTAGAAGTATTGATCTTCTTTTATTACCTGTTTTTCCAACAACTGCATTTAAACATGGGAGTATAGAGTTATCACAACCTCAGAGAAGAGTTGCGGCTAAATTTAATGCAATATCAAATCTTGCAGGAATTCCTGCTTTAAGTTTTCCTGCAGGTATTTATGAAAATCTTCCTGTAGGGCTGCAGTTTTGTGCTCCTTTCTGCGGAGAAAAACTTTTATTTCAGGCAGCAGCTGTTATTGCAGAAGAGATACCTGTTCCAAAAGTTTCAGGATTCAAAACAATCGAAGAAATTTGTTCAACAAACAAATAAAGGTTTTCATATTATGGATAAAACTGTACTTGAAACATTTATAGGACTTGAAATACATATTCAGCTCATTACAAAAACAAAATTATTCTGTAACTGTAAAAATTCATTTGGTGATCCTCCAAATACAAATATATGTCCATGTTGTATGGGGTATCCGGGAATGCTTCCTGCTCTTAATAAAGAAGCTGTAAAAAAAGCATGTCTTCTTTGCCTTGCAATGAATTGTAAATTAAATGAAAAAACTTTTTTTGAAAGAAAAAATTATTTCTATCCGGATCTTCCTAATAATTATCAAGTAACGCAATTTTCATATCCGTTTGGTATAAGTGGCTATGTTGATACAGCTCTTGCCGGGGGAAGTATAAAAAGAATAAGAATACATGAAGCTCGTCTTGAAGAAGATGCAGGTAAAATGGTGCATGACAAAAATGGTTCACTGTGTGATTTTAACAGAGTAGGAACACCGCTTCTTGAAGTGGTAACAGAACCTGATTTTAAAACAGGAGAAGAAGTAGAGGCATTTCTTCTCAACTTTAGAAGAATAATAAGATACCTTGATGTTTCTGATGGCAACATGGAAGAAGGCTCAATGAGGTGTGATGCCAACGTTTCAATAAACTATATTGGGAAAGGGCTTGGCAAAAGGGTTGAAGTAAAAAATCTTAATTCCTCAAGAAATGTTAAGCTTGCAATACAGTATGAGGAGCAGCGACAGGCAAAACTACTAAAAGCAAATGAAACAATTGTGCAGGAAACAAGGCTCTGGGATGATGATAAAAAACGGACTGAAAGTATGCGTTCTAAAGAAAATGCAAATGATTACAGGTATATTCCGGATACTGATCTTCCCCCTTTTACCATTACGCCGGAATTTGTATCGGAATTAAAATCACTGCTTGTAGAGCTTCCCCTTTAAAGAAGAAACAGATTCATATCTGAGTATAATCTTATACAGGATAGCGCAGATTTTCTTGCAGAAGAAAAAGATAAAGCTTTGGGATATGTTTCACTATCCACAGAGCGCTGGGCGGAGTGCAACGTTCTGTTGCTGCCCAGCGCTTTATTGTGGCATCCGTGCCACGGCGCTGGATGCGACTTCCGTGTCGCTATTATTGACATCTTTAAGCATAATTAATAAAATAATTTATGCTAAAAGAAGAATTACTTGTTACCGCAAGCCTTGCAATGCTTGAACTCGATGAAACAGAAGCTGAAAAACTTAATCAAGCTATTACCCAGATGATTGAATATTTTTCACTTATGGAAAAACTTGATGTTGATAATCTTCCTCCTACTACGCATGTTTTTGCAAAAGAAAACAGGACAAGAGAAGATGTGCCCGCTGAAATTTCCCTTGCAGATAAAATGATTGAAAATGCTCCGGAAAAAGATGGCAGATTTATAGTTGTGCCTAATATTTTATAGCCTCCCAGGAGCCTCATTTATGGAATGGAATAAAGTTTTAACAGACAATGAAAACAAAAAGAAATATATAGAATATGTAAAAGGGTGGGAAGAGAAAATACACTCACTTCTTCTATTTGACCCTGACAGGACAATTCCGGGTAAAACAGGGGCAACCTTTTCAGGTGTTCCATATGTTGCAAAAGATAATATTGCTATAAAAGATTACAGGTTTACTTGCGGATCAAAAATGCTTGAAAATTTTGTTTCTCTATTCGATGCAACTGTTATAGAAAAATTAAATAATGCAGGAGCTGTTCCAATAGGTAAATCCAACATGGATGAATTTGGGATGGGTTCCTCTACAGATAATTCAGCGCTGGCTGTTACAAATAATCCATGGTCAGTGGAAAGGGTTGCAGGAGGATCAAGCGGTG
>WRCW01000062.1 GCA_009783755.1 Spirochaetaceae bacterium | reverse complement strand
TTTTAGAGTAAACAGAACTTATGCAGGGAGCTACTTTATGCCTGCGATTCATGCTTATGCAATGTATGATGAATCTGTCAGGGCTCTTATTCCCGGAAAAAAGAGCAGCGAAAAAAAGTAGCTGCTATTGGCAATGTTCCCCCGGCTTTGCCGGGGTAGTCCCTCTGTCATCCCGAAGGTTGGTATCTATTGTTATAAACAGGCAGGGGAGCATTACTCTATAACGGATCTTTTGTTTGAAGGTGAGTTTTGAAAAACAAGTTTCGCTATATCTGCTATGCAATAGCAGGTATAGCCATATTATTATTTTCTTTTTCTCTTTCAACTCCCCTTTTTAAAACACCCTACTCTCCTGTTTTATACGATCGCAATGGAGAGTTTCTTGGAGCAGTAACAGCAGCAGATGGGCAATGGCGCTTCCCTCCCCAAAGTGTCAAAGATTCAAAATTTGCCACTGCAATAATCGAATACGAAGACCGTAGATTCCTTTTTCATCCGGGCATTGATCCTGCTGCAATCATAAGGGCAGGAATTCAAAACATAAAAGCAGGCAAGATCATTTCCGGCGGATCTACAATCACAATGCAAGCAATAAGACTTTCAAGAGGCAACCGCAATCGCACTTTTACAGAAAAATTTATTGAAATGATCCTTGCATTAAGGCTCGAAGTTACCCACTCAAAAGAGGATATTCTTGCTATTTATGCTTCAAACGCTCCGTTCGGAGGCAATGTTGTTGGGCTTGAAGCAGCAGCGTGGCGGTGGTTCGGCCGCACTACTGATGAATTATCATGGGCAGAAGCTGCAACCCTTGCTGTTTTGCCAAATGGCCCAGGTCTTGTGCATCCAGGGAAGAACAGGGATATTTTAAAACAAAAAAGAGATGCTTTGCTTAATCATCTTGCAAAGCAAGGATTTTTTACAGAAGATACACTCTTCCTTGCAAAATCAGAACCACTCCCTTTGGAGCCCAAACAGCTTCCGAGGCTGGCGCCCCATCTTTTAAGCAGAATCACAACAGAACAAAAAAACAAAACTTATTTCAGTCATATCAATACAACCCTTGATTATAAAATACAGGAAAGAGCAGGTGTTATTTTAAATCGCTGGGCAAAGCGTTTTCAAAGCAATGGAGTCATGAATGCCGCATGTCTTATTCTAGACACCCAAACAGGAGAAACTCTTGCATATATCGGCAACGTTGATTCCGAAGTTGCAGGCGATGTTGATATTATAAATGCTTCGCGGAGTTCGGGAAGTTTGTTAAAACCTTTTTTATATGCTGCAATGCTTGATGCAGGAGAGCTAATGCCATCAGCTCTTGTAAGCGATATTCCCACAAGGATCGGAAGCTACAGCCCGGAAAACAATACCAAAACTTATGTCGGGATGATCCCGGCTGATCAGGCTCTTGCGAGATCATTAAATGTTCCTGCTGTCAGGGAACTTAGGGCTTTTGGAATCGATCGTTTTGCAAGACTTTTGCGCTCTCTTGGAGTTTCTACTTTATTCAGGCATGGAGATGATTATGGTCTCCCCCTTATACTGGGCGGAGCAGAAATTACATTATGGGATATCGCAGGACTATATGCAGGGCTTAGCCGCACTGCAACTAATATAGAAGACAAGAGCTCAATGTTTTTCCCTCCTTCATATTATCATCAAAAGCGCTCAAATTCAAAAAGATCCAGCCTTATTTCTCCTGGAGCTGCATATCTTACTCTTGATGCACTTACTTATGTAGTGCGCCCTGGAGAGGAAGCTGCATGGCAAAATTTTGCAAGCTCAAGGCGTATTGCATGGAAAACAGGGACAAGTTTTGGGTTTAGGGATGCATGGGCAGTAGGAACAACATCAAAGTGGACTGTTGCAATTTGGGTAGGGAATGCAACAGGCGAAGGGAGAGCAGAACTCCGCAGTACAACAACTGCAGCGCCTGTGCTTTTTGAAATATTTTCTTTTTTGGGCTCTTCTGATTGGTTTGATAAACCTTTTAGCAATCTAAAAGTTGTTGAAGTATGCTCTCTCTCCGGTTTTCCTGCAGGGGCAAACTGCGAATCAACCAAAATCACAGACATACCTCGCAATGCTCCGCATCACAACCCATGTTCATTCTGTAAAATAGTAACGCTAAATGAAAAACAGGACCAACAGGTAGTATTAACAAAACACGGAGCAGAAAAAACTGTTACAAAAAAATGGTTTGTAATGGCTCCGGCAGAAGAGTGGTATTATAAAAGGTGGAATCTAGACTACAAGACCCTCCCTCCACTTGAAGGTGTTTCTGCAAGATCGATCCCATTAGCGCTTTTTAATCCAGAAGAAAATTCCCAAATTTATGTTCCTGTGGAAATTGATGGAAGGTCTGGGCAAGTAGTATTTATGGCAGCACACAGAGATACCAATGCAACAATCCATTGGCACCTTAATGAAATATTTCTGGGAACAACACAGGTATTTCATGAAATGGAAACAAGGCCGCAGCCCGGAACACATCTTCTTTCTGTTGTGGATAACTTTGGCAACACAATACAAAGACGTTTTAAAATTCTAAATACAGTGGATTAATGGGAAAATAGCTTAACGACACCTTAATATCTTCAAAAATACCTTTCTTGTATTACTGAACAACAGCTAACTTAAGCACAAGAATCTCATTATCAATATTAGCGCGAACAAGACCATGCTTGTACAGTTTAAGCACATCGCTAAAGTCATTATCCTCTTTAATAAAAATAGAAATGGGATGGTCTGCAGAAGCATGGTCAAGCGAATAGAATATCATTAGCAAAGATTCATCAGAAACTGTATCATCGCCCAATGTTGACAAAGATTTCCATAGTTTTGTTTTTAACAACAAGTCATCTTTGCGTATTGAATCAATTGCAGAAAAAAGAGTTTCCGGATATTCTGATAAAAATAAAAATTCATTCTGCACAATATAATAAGGGGCAGATATTTTTATATTCCATATATTAAAGATCATATTAAGAAAACCAGGCAAATTAATTTGTGGAACAGGGGCGCTGCCTTTAACAGGTGGCACATACTTATTAGCAGATGAAAATTTATCAAATACTTCTTTTCGTTTTTTTTCATCTGTAACTTGTAAAACATAAACAGGATGATCTTTTTCCGTAACCCTTAATACAGCGATCTCTGTTCCTGTCCAGGAAAAAAGTAAATCATTGAGTCCGGTTCCCAGAAAAATACGAGAAGCTCTGTCTATTTGTTTTAAATTTACAGGCATCTTTTGTGCATAAACAGCAAGAGATGCATTGAGAAGCTCCTCAAAAGAGCCAATTGAAACAACAGTACTGTATTGGATAGTTGAAGGCAAATGCTGTATAAGGGCTGGTATTCTTGAATCTCTTGATATTAACTTATTGATATCTGCGTTATCTGAAGCTATATGTGATATAATAGAAATATCTATTTTGTTCTCAATAATTGACAATCCGATTTCAGCAAAATCTGAAAACCGAAGATACTTTAAAAATGCACTGGCTGCCGGACTTGAATCAGAAAGCCAGGAGATAACAGATTCGGAAGCAACAAGAAACCCTGCATCAAAATCATCAGCCAAAGATACCCTTTTCCCGGAACCTTTACGATCTGCATCATTGCATGTTCCATCAAGAACAGATAAGTTATTTGAAATAATCAGTAGATTTTTATATGGCTGTATAAAAATAACATTATCATCCGATACTATATATTCAAACTTGCTTTTTTTCCCTCTCTGAAGATTTTGAATCGAAAACTTCTCTACAATGCATGGGAAAAAGCGGATAATAGGAGCGGCTATTCCTATATCCCATACTGCAAGGAATTTTCCATCAGAAAGCAAAGCCCCTTCAATGTGCCCTTTTCCAACAAACCGTGCCCATTTTTTATCCAGAGTATTGTTATTTTTTATTTTTGAAATCAAAGGCAGATAGCTTGAAAAATGTGGCTTTAAAATAATATCAGAAAAAGGTTCATGAGCAAGCAGTTTCTCTGCCATGCTTATGGGATTGGGAATATATGTATAAGCAATAAAGTAATCAGGAATAACAGAATTAGGAGAAATTTTTCCAACAAAATATATGCCTACATACCCCAAAGGCAATATAACAAGAAAAAATATTAAAAATATAATAAAAAATTTAACTCTTTTTATATTCATAATCATTTATAATATTTTCACTATAATTTGGTAAAAAATCAATTATTTGTTACACTTACCTGTACATTTTAAAATAATTATACAAAATTTTATTGTATATGATATAATATTTGATGGACGAAGTGCCTCACAAAACAGGATCGGGGTATATACCTCGTACTATAAATTTATTTATCTTGTAAGTGCCTCGGCCCTAATTCGTGCTGTTACCAACCGCACTCTAAAAGGAAAAAATTAGAATGAATACTTTTAAAAAATTACTTTGTATAGTTTTTATCCTTTGTTGTGGTTTTTTTTCAGGATGTTCCAAGTCAAAAACCCAGGAAAATACTCCGGCACCATATCAATATCAAAGTTATAAAAATATACCTGGCGTGACTGGTGAAGAAATCAGGGCTATTGAAGAATTGCAAAAACAAGTCAAATCTTTTACTTATGGGATGACACCAAGTGCAGAAGCTTTCTATGATGAAAATAATAAAATCAAAGGGTATTCCTCCCTGCTATGTAAATGGCTGACTGAATTGTTTGGAATTCAGTTTTCGCCTGCGATATTTATTTGGGGAGATTTGGTTTCCGGACTAGAGACAGGTAAAATCGATTTTACAGGTGAACTAACACCTACAGATGAACGTCGCAAAACCTATTTCATGACCGACCCAATAGCCAGCCGTTCGCTTAAATATTTCAGGCTCTCTGGCAGCAGCCCTCTTTATGAAATCGCAAAAAAACGACTGCTCCGATTCGCTATATTGGAAGACACTACAACAATCGACGAAGTAAAATCTTCTCTGGATAAGGATACTTTCGAGATAGTCTTACTCGATGATGCTGAAAAAGTTTATGCTATGCTAAAAAGCGGAGCAGTAGATGCTTATATAAATGAAGGTCCCGAGGAGGCTATTTTTGATATTTACAAAGATGTAGTAGCCAAAGACTTTTTGCCTCTTGTCTACTCCCCTATTTCACTATCCACACAAGACCCGAAACTTGAGCCAATTATCTCTGTTGTGCAAAAAGCACTGGAAAGAGGCAGCATAAAATATTTAACCGAACTATACAACCGTGGTTATCAGGAATATCTGATACATAAACTCTCTCTTCAGCTTACAGAAGAAGAGCAGGAATACATACAGCATCATCCGGAAATTCTGTTTGTAGCAGAATCTGATAATTATCCAGTCAGTTTTTATAACAAGTATGATAAAGAGTGGCAGGGAATTTTTTTTGACACATTGAACGAGATGGAAAAGCTCACTGGTCTCTCTTTTAAAATTGTTAATGATCCTGATCATGCGAATTTCGGCAATCTGATGAGGATGCTGGAAACAGGAGAAGTATCAATAATATCTGAACTGATCCGCACTGATGAGCGTGAAGGGCGTTTCCTGTGGCCGCAGAAAGCGCTTTTCTCAGATAAATATGCTCTTTTGTCTAAATGGGAACTAAATAATATTAAAATCAACGATATTCTGCATCTTAACGTTGGTATAAAGAAAGGGACAGCGCACGCAATATGGTTTCAGAAAAACTTCCCTGCCCATGCCTATACCATTGAGTATGACAATACTGATGCGGCATTCAAAGCCCTGGCTACCGGCAAGGTAGATATGGTTATGTCGAGAGTGAGCCAGCTTCTCACCTTAACGAATTATCATGAGTTAATGGGATATAAAGCTAATCATGAATTTGATGTAAGTTATGAATCTATAATTGGTTTTAATAAAAACGAAGCTGTCCTATGTTCCATTATTGATAAAGTATTTCCGTTGATCGACATTGAATTGCTTTCAAGACAGTGGATGAACAAGTCTTTTGATTACCGGCAAAAACTGGGACACACACAGCGGCAGTGGTTGGCTTCCGCAGCCATACTGATTTTATTTATTGCAATTCTCTTGTATGTTTTATTCAGAAAAACCAGAAATGCCGGAAAACTGCTTGAAGATTTAGTAAAAAAGCGTACTACTGAGCTTGAGAACGTTTCTAACAAGTACAAAGACGCTTCGCGCGCCAAGAGCGCCTTTCTTTCTCACATAAGCCATGAAATACGCACTCCATTAAATGCCATTATTGGCATGATAAAAATCGGGACAGGCACGAAAGATATAGATAAAAAGAATTATTGTTTTGAAAGAACAAACAGTGCCTCAAAACATCTGCTTGGTATTATCAACGACATCCTGGATATATCCAAGATCGAAGCCAATAAATTTGATCTACTATATACTGAATTTGATTTTGAACAAATGTTAAAGAATGTTACAAACATTGCAAATATACGGGCTGAAGAAAAAAAGCAAAGCCTTGTTGTTGACATGGATGAAGCTGTTCCTGCATTCATATTGAGCGATGAACTACGGCTATCACAAGTTATCACAAACCTACTTTCAAATGCCATTAAATTCTCGCCGGAAAAAGGGACAATTGTTTTGAGTATCAGAAAAATGGATGAGATTAATGATGAGGCCATCCTTAGAATAGAAGTTATGGATAATGGCATTGGCATTTCCCCGGAACAACAAAAACGCCTTTTCTCATCCTTTAGCCAGGCAGATGTCAATATCACACAGAAATTCGGCGGCACAGGACTTGGGCTTGCAATTTCAAAACGGATCGTGGAGCTTATGGGCGGCACGATATGGATCGAATCTGAACTCGGTAAAGGTGCAAAATTTATATTTACTATAAAAGCAAAAAATCTTGGGGAAAAAACAAGCATAAAACCTTCTGTAAATATAAAGACAAGAGATGTGCGTATTCTTGCTGTAACCAATTATACGGAGAAAGAATATTTTATATATGTCATGCAGGCGCTAAAGCTATCCTGCGACGTTGCATCCGGAGGAAATGAGGCTATCCAAATGATGAAATACGCTTTGGATAAACCTTATAATATATTCTTTATTGACTGGCAAATGCCTGATATGGATGGGATTGAGCTTGCAAAAAGAATTAAGGAAATTGACAGAAATAACTCAATTGTAATTATGGTTTCAGAAACCAATTGGAATACTATTGAAAAAGAAGCCCTTGCTGCCGGAGTAAACTGCTTTATGCCTAAACCACTTTTCCCCTCGACACTGGTCAATACAATAAATAATTGTGCTGGAAGAGACCAGACAAAAATAGATAGTCGCGGACAGGAGAAAGAAACACAGAAGAATTATAATTTTTGTAATCATACAATACTTATTGCAGAAGATGTCGAGATCAACAGAGAAATCATGTCTGCTATTTTGGAAGAAACTCAGGTCTCAATTGAGTACGCCTTTAATGGAATGACTGCTGTTTCCATGTTCAGTGAACAGCCGGAAAAATATAGCCTGATTCTTATGGATATCAACATGCCTGAAATGGATGGGTATAATGCAACGAAAACAATACGTTCTCTTGATTTAAAAAAAGCAAAAGATATTCCAATCATCGCTATGACTGCAAACGTATTCAAAGAAGATATAGATAAATGTATTGCAAGTGGAATGAATGACCATACAGGGAAACCTGTTGATTCTGATGCTTTATTTAGAATGCTTGATAAATACTTAAGCTCTCCAATTGATAAAGTAAAAAATGGATCTCAACTGGATCATGGTGTCATATGGGATGATAGCTTATTACTGGGAAATATACTGGTTGATATACAACACCAAAAATTATTTGAACTGGCAACTGATCTAGCTGCTGCATGCAGAAAAGGAAACTCCACAGAAAAACTGCAAGAGACCCTTGAGTTTTTGGCAAATTATGCAATCAAGCATTTTACCGATGAGGAAGCTTTGCAAATTGAGTATAGTTACCCAAATTACGAAAGACACAAACAAATACATAATGATTTTAAAACAACTATAGACGATCTCGTAGAGAGGTTTAAATCAAGCGGTTCTTCATTAGAGTTAAATAGCGATATAAACGAAATCATTGTGAGATGGCTGGTTAACCATATCAAAAATGAGGATAAAAAGATTAGCGACTACATACGAAGTATAGACGTTACCGGAGATAAAAAGAAATAAGACCTTGCCGGGTCTTGTCCTGATGGACATAGCCGACTTTGTGGACTAGAATTAGATAAATCTATTCAGAGGTGGCTTTATGACAGATAGAAAACAGATAAATTTTTCTGATGCAAAAAAACTTCTTGAAAAATATAACATAAAAGTTTCCGGGGAAATTTGCAGTAACAATATTGTAGCTCTCTCAACTACAGCAGAAAATCTTGGATATCCTGTAGTTCTTAAGACAAATTCAGAAAAGATAGTCCACAAATCAGATATTGGAGCAGTAATTCTCAATATAAAAAACAGAGAAGAACTTGAAGCTGCAGTTAAAAAATTAGATGAAAATATAAAGAAAGCAGGTTATGAAAAGCAGAAAGAATTTTTGCTGCAGAAAATGGCAGCGCCCGGCTTTGAGATCCTCGTGGGAGCGCATCAGGACCCTGTTTTTGGTCCTCTTATAATTGCAGGTAGCGGGGGAAAATATGTTGAGTTATTGAAAGATAGCGCTCCAGGAATAGGGCTTCTTACGGAAGATGATATAAAAGAGATGCTTTCTATTACAAAAGCAGGAAAAATAATTGATGGCTACAGGGGCGACCCACTCGATAAAAAAGTAATTTTATCTATAGCAATAAACATATCTCGCTTAATGGCAGAAAATAGAGATGTTCTGGAAATAGACTTGAACCCAATAGTTCTATATAAAGAAGGATTTTCACTTGTTGATGTAAGAGTAATAAAGGGGGATCCTGTTTTTATAGAAGCAACTCCTGAACTTCCGGAAAAAAGAAAAAATAGCTTAAAAAAAATACTTAATCCAGAATCTGTTGCAATAATAGGAGCATCCCGGCCAGGAAAAATGGGTGGTATTCTGGTTAAAAACTGTTTACGAATAAAAAAACTATATCCTATAAATCCTAAATTGGATTATATACAGGGAGTAAAATGTTATAAAACCGTGAAGGATCTTCCAGAACCTCCGGATGTAGGTATTTTTTTAATAAATGCAGAAGGTGTTGTATCTGAGTTTGAAGAGTTCTGCAAGATTGGCGGCAAAGGAGCTATTATTCTTAGCGATGGTTTTGCAGAAGTAGGAAGAAAAGATCTTGATGATAAACTTTTTGAATTAAGCAGGGAATATGGGGTTACATATATAGGACCAAATTGTCTTGGAGTAATAAATAATTTTACAGGATTAAATAGCTTTTTTATACCAGAACACAGGACAAGTATTATTGAAAAACCAAATGGCATAGGGATAATCTCTCAAAGCGGCGGTATAGGCATGGAAATTATTGAAATGCTGAAATCAGATAACATGAGTCTTGGTAAACTTGTTTCAATTGGCAATGCCAGTGGAGCAGGGATTCCTGATATTCTTGATAATATGGGGGAAGACCCGGATATCTCTGTTATTGGTATTTATCTGGAAGGGATAAAAAACGGCAGACAATTTCTTGATATAGGTAAAAAAGTTACAAAGAAAAAACCAGTGCTTATTATTAAAGGAGGCACAGGCGGTGGCGCAGCAGCGACAATGTCGCACACCGCATCACTTGCCGGGAATTTGGATGCTTTTAGGGCATGTTGCCGCCAGGCTGGTTTTTATTTAATTGAAACAATGACCGAAGATCCTAAAATTCTGGTTAATATATTATCTATTCTTACAACAAACCCCATGGCTTCAGGAAACAGAATTGCAATAGTAAGCGTCGGAGGTGGCGCAGGAATTTTGCTTGCTGACCAGGCAACCGATTCCGGCATGAATCTTGCGGTGTTTAGCGAAGAGACAAAGTATGCGCTTCGGGATTTAGTAAAAGCAAAAAAATTATTTGGAACAAATCCAGTAGATATTCTTGGAGATTGTGATGATGACAGGCTTCTTGAAGCAATAAAAATTATTGATAAAGATCCAAATGTTGATGCAATAATAACAG
>WRCW01000061.1 GCA_009783755.1 Spirochaetaceae bacterium | reverse complement strand
TATTACTGAAGTTAGACAGAGAGATCTGTATCCTTCACCGCTTTATCCAAAAGCAACTCCATTTGTAAAAATTGCAGGTATCAATATTAAAAAAGATGCAATGCAGGAAGGTGGAGATATAATTACTTACATTAAAGATATTACAATTACTTATGATAGAGCTCTTAATGATTTCGACAGAGATATCGATGAAGAAGCAATTTGGGGCATCATGACAGAAAGAGAAGATGCAAGAAGAAATGCTGAATTTGAAAGACTTGGTGCTTTACAGGTATTAAGATATCTTGAGCAGAAGAAAATGCATGTAGATAATCAAACATCAGGCAATCCATCAGGTAATCCCAGCAGATAATTGGTGAATATTATTTATAATAAATAACAAAAAAGCCCTCCATTTTGCTAATGGAGGGCTTTTTTTTTAATTTTAGGGGTTGTGAAAAAGTAAAATAGTGATTTATATTATAAATAGATAATAGTAAAATAGTGTTTGGAGACAGACTGCAGATTATTCTGCTAAATTTTTATTTAAAAAATGAGAAAATATGAGTGATTATTTAGATCCGGCAAATGAAGAATTGTTGAAAGATTATTTTATGGAAGCGCAAGCTCAAGTAGAGATTCTGGAAAGGAATATTCTTGTCCTTGAAAATGATCCAGCAAACAGAGACTCAGTTGATGAAATATTCAGGGCAGCTCATACCCTTAAAGGTAATTCCGGAGCTGTTGAAATGTTTGAAATAGCAGAATTTACACATCAAATGGAAGATCTTCTTGACGAAATTCGAAGTGAAAAAGTTTCTGTAAACAGCGAAATTATCGATACAATGCTTGAAGCAATTGATATTGTCAAAGCAATGATTGAATCCAGAATGGCTGGGGAAATCTATAGTGAAGATTATATAAAAGTAAAAGATAAACTCAAATCCTTTATGACAGGTCAGGGGAGAGCTAAAAGCCCTTCCAAAAAAGAATCTCCAAAAGAAGCTCCTGTTAAAAAAGCTGTTCAGTCCCCGGCTCCTGCAGCAAATCAAAATAAAAAGCTAAGTGAATATGAAATACTTGAATTATGTGAGTCTATAGAAGCAGGCGAGAAAATATATAATGTTGAGGTATTTTTTAACAAAGATAACCCAATGAATACTATAGGCGGAATACAGATTTTTACAAAGCTAAAAGATATCTCAAAAGTATTAATGACAAAGCCTAATTTCGATCAGCTTTATGAAGATAATTTTTTCCCCATTGTTGATTATTTTATTGCAACAACAGTTCCTAAAGGAGAGATACCAAATAAGGTAAAACTTTCAGATGTAACAGATAATATAGTAGTTTCTGAAATCAAGCCTCCGGAAAGCAGTAATATGATCATGGAAAACCAAGTTCCTGAAAAAGCTGCTGCAGAAGCTCCGAAAGAGAGTGAGGCAAAGGTCGATGTCAAAGTTGAAAATATTGCAGAATCTGATGAAGATAAAGATGATAAGTTAAAACAACAGAAAATCAAGAAACCTATTACAACAGAAGCATCTATTCTAAAAGTTGATTCAAAACGAATAGATAATCTTTTAAATCTTGTAAGTGAAACTGTAATAAATAAAGCAACATTTAACCAGATAAGTACACAATTCCTTGGTGTCCTCAATGATATGCATAGCAGATCTGAAAAAATGAATGAAGTAGTTTATGGTATTTATGAAGGGATGGAAAAGTACCTTAAAGAACTCAATGTTGAAAAAGAGTTGAAAAAAGAGCTATATGCTGAATATGAGAAAGTAAAAGCAGAAACTTATAATCTTGAAAATTCATTAAAGCATACAATTACAAAACTTGTTAATGCAGCACAAAATTTTGGGCGAATAGCAAATGAGTTGCATGAAGGTGTCTTGCAGATCCGGATGGTTCCTATTAGTCAAATCTTTTCAAGATTCCCAAGACTTGTAAGAGATGTGTCTAAAAAGTTAAATAAAAAAATAGAACTTGTAATAGAAGGTGAAGAGACAGAGCTTGATAAATCAGTAATTGAACAGCTTCTTGATCCACTAATCCATCTTGTAAGAAACTCAATGGATCATGGAATAGAGACCCCTGATGTCAGAAAACAGAGCAATAAGAGAGAAGAGGGAACAATAGTACTTAGGGCAAGAAATGAAGGAAACATGATTCACATTGAAATCGTTGATGATGGTAAAGGGATCGATGTAGATGTTGTAAGGGAAAAGGCAATAAGTAAAGGTATTATCCACCCTGGAAAGAATTTAACCGATGTAGAAGCTTTTAATTTGATTTTTGAAGCAGGATTTTCAACTGCAAAAGTAGTTACAGATATATCAGGACGCGGTGTAGGTCTTGATGTTGTAAGGAGATCAATAGACAAATTAAATGGTTCTGTAAATATATGGTCGAAAAAAGGGGCAGGAACAACAACATCAATAAGGCTTCCATTAACGCTTGCGATTATTCAGGGATTCCTTGTAAGAATTGGAAAAGAAGTATATGCAATTCCAATTACTTCTGTTATTGAAAGTCAGAGAATAATGTCTTCTGAAATAAAAATTCTTGATAATTTTGAAGTATTTGATTTAAGGGAAGATGTTGTTTCTTTAATGAGGCTTAACAGATTATTTGGAATACCAACAGATGAGAACAAAAATATCAACTATATTGTTGTAGTAGGAAATGCTGATAGAAAAATAGGTTTAATGGTTGATCAGCTTATAGGCGAAGAAGATGTGGTTATTAAACCGCTGAAAGACAAGTATACAGGTGTGCAGGGTATTGCAGGCGCTACAATACTTGGAGATGGGCAAGTCTCTCTTATCCTTGATGTTAATCAGATAATGGAACTCTGTCTTCAGAAAGAGCGCGCTATAAAAAAGAATAAAATTTGAAATTATTTAGTTTGATTTGTTATAGAGGAATTTAAATGAGTACTGATTTATGGGAATTAAAAGAACAAGCTGCTAAAGCAGAAAGTATTAATCAGGTAGATTTTAAAATGGTTTCTTTTTCGCTTGGCGGTAAAGGTTACGGCATCAATATAATGAAGGTAAAAGAAATATTGAAAGTAAATAAATTTACCTATGTTCCTAATAGTGAGCCATATGTCAGAGGTGTATATAACCTTAGGGGAGACATAATCTCGGTAGTTGATTTAAGAGTTATGTTCAATGTGAAAAAAGAACAAAAAACTGATGATCATGAAGATGTTATTGTTATTTCAATGAATGAAAAAAAAATTGGAGTAATAGTAGATTCCATAAGCAAAGTTATTGGGATCGATTCTTCAACAATTCAACCTCCGCATCCAATTTTTAGCAATATTAGTATTAAATATATAAATGGCATTGTTGAAAAAGATTCAAAAATATATGTAATTCTTGATGTTGACAGAATACTTGGTGAAGATGCAACAGAAGGAGAAGAAAGTGTTCCTGCAACTGCTGTTGCTACTGTTGCTCCGGAATTAGAACCACAGTCTGAAAAAGAAAAAAGAGAACTCTACAAAGCGCCTGAAAAAGAAGTAGATATAAATAAAGATTTTATAAAAGAAACTTTAAAAGCACTAATTGGTTTTAATATAACAGAGACAAATAACCATTGGTTTATGAATCGTTATGATGAATGGGCAGCAGAAAGAGGTAAGAAAAACGAAAATATTCAGTTGTCAGGACCTGAAGATGCCAATCTTTTTATAGAGGCTTTTAAATCAAAATATAGCGGTATTTTCTTTAGTCAACCATATGCTGATGTGTTAAAAAAAGTATTACCTTCCGGGATTAGAGGAAATTATTTTGTATGGAATATAGGATGTGCCAGTGGCCATGAAACTTATTCAATAGCAGCTATTCTTAAAGAGCAGAATCCCGATGCAGTCATAAAAATTTGGGCAAATGATAAAGATCTTCTTAGTATTTCAACAGCTCCAAATCTTTCTATCGATGCAAGTGCTATACCGCAATATTTAAAACCATTTATAACAGAAGGAACTAAAGGTTCTGTAATAGCGCAGTTACTTAAGGATATAATTTATTTTGAATACCATGACATTAAAAATCATAATCCATATCCTGATGTTGATCTTATTATCTGCAGAGATGTACTGCCGATCTTTGATTATAATGAACAGTTTAAAATTATCAGTGAATTTTCCAATAAATTAAGAAATAACGGTATTTTACTTGTTGGAGATAATGAAAGGATAAAATTTGATGGATTTGACGAACAGGAAGAGGAAGGTATAATTTTTTATCGAAACAAAGGTGGAGCAAGATAGGAGGAGTTTGATGAGAGTTGAGTATATAAATCCTTTTGTGGAAGCAGCATTTAATGTGCTTAAAGAGGTCCTCAATACAGAAATAAAACGAGGAGAGCTTTACTTAAAGTCAACATCGCAACCTGTTTTAGGTGTTGCTACTATAATAGGATTAGCAGGAGATGTAGAAGGAAGAATCTTACTTGATATGGCGCCAGATACTGCTTTAAAAATTGCATCTGCAATGAATATGGAGGAGTTAAAAACGCTTGATGAACTTGGAAAAGCTACGATAACAGAACTTGCTAATATGATAACAGGACAGGCAGTAACAAAGTTGCATGATTTGGGATTTAGATTTGATCTTACCCCGCCATCAATTGTTACAGGAAGAGATATGGTAATATCTGATAGCGGAGTAGAAGCTTTAATAGTTCCTATTCAGCTTCCTCATGGTAGAGTAGAAATCAATGTTGCAATAAAAGAAAAGGCATAGAGAGGTTTTGATATGAGAACGAAAACTGATTTTCCCAATATTAATGCAAAAAAACCTGATGGAGTAAAACCTGATGGTAGTCCATTTAGAGTATTAATTGTAGATGATTCAATGTTTGTAGCAAAACAGATCAGCCAGATATTGAATTCAGAAGGTTTTGAAATTATTGGAACTGCTAAAGATGGTCTTGAAGGTGTTGAAAAATACAAAGAACTGCATCCAAATGTAGATCTTGTTACAATGGATATAACAATGCCTAATATGGATGGTGTTACAGCACTAAAGAATATAGTAGAGTTTGATCCTAAAGCTGTAGTAATAATGATCAGCGCATTGGGCAAGCAGGAACTGGTTAAACAGTCTTTACTTGCAGGAGCAAAAAACTATATTGTAAAACCGCTTGATCGTATAAAAGTCCTGGAAAGAATTACATCTGTATTAAAAAATATATGATATAATCCTCTCTTTATTGGGTGGCTAGCTCAGTTGGTTAGAGTACTTGCTCGACACGCAAGGGGTCGGCAGTTCGAATCTGCCGCTACCCAATATAATTAATATATTTTATTCTTAAGGTAATTGCGTTTTTAACTTTTAATCATTATGAAAAATAAAGAACTAATTAAAGCATATAAATTTACACCTTCATTAAAAAACTATGATTGGGGTTCTCTCTCCGGTATACAAAATATTATAGAGAGAGATGATTTAAAAGGAATTCCTCTGGCTGAACTCTGGATGGGCAGCCATAAAAATGGTGATGGATCTGTTGCTGTTTCCAGTGATAAAGAAATAAAACTGTCGGAATTTATAAAAACAAATAGCAATGCAATATTGGGAAAAGTTGTAAATAAAAAATATAATGGAGAACTACCATTTCTATTTAAAATACTTGCTGCAGAAAAACCTCTGTCAATACAGGTCCACCCATCGAAGAAAGAAGCTGAAAAAGGATTTTATAAAGAAGAAAAAGAAAAAATTGATATTTCAGCTTATAACAGAACTTATAAGGATAAAAATCATAAACCGGAACTTATATATACCTTAACGGATTTTTATCTTTTAAAAGGTTTCAAAGATTATAATTTTGTATACTCAAACCTTAAAATATTTTCACCTTTATTTATTGAGATAGCAGAAAAAGAGATAAGTTTAAAACCAATCAAAAAACTTTTTAAATATCTTTTATCAATGGATAAAAATGATCTGCATGATGTTATTGATCAGACGCTTGATAACTGTAAGAAAAATAGCGGAATAATAGCTGATACGATAAATAGTTTTTATTCTGTTTATGGCTATGATCCGGGAGTACTTGCTCCGCTTTTTTTCAATATCTTAAAACTTAAACCGCATAACGCACTTTTTATACCTGCAGGAGAACTCCATTCATATATTTCAGGCATAGGATTTGAAATTATGGCAAATTCCGACAATGTGATTAGAGGTGGTCTTACAACCAAATATATTGATGTTAAAGGACTTTTTGAAGTTGGAAATTTTAAAAAGTCTTCTATAGATAAAGGGATTACTGTACCAAAAATAAATAAAAATGTAGAAAAATATATTACAAGAGCCAAGGAATTTATTTTTTCCATTATTTCACTGGATAATGGTAGTTATAGTTATAAAAAGTTCAGAAAAAATATTGAACTTTATTTTTATATTGGTAGTGGGTGTAAAGTTACATTTCCCAAAGAAAACAGCTCATATGATTTTAAAAATGGAAACTCATTTATTATTCCTGCATGTGCATTTCCATATACTATAACCGGAGATGGAATATTATATATGGCTTCGGTAAATATATGAGAATATGGATCGATGCAGACTCCTGCCCCATAAAAGTGAGGGAAATTGTTCTTAAAGCAGCAGAAAGGACAGGAATATCCCTTATAATGGTTGCAAATAAAAAAATCCCGCATAAAAATTCTGAAATTGTTAAAGATATTATAGTAGGAGATGCTCTTGATGCAGCAGACAATTATATTTTTAATAATTCTGATAAAAATGATATTGTTATAACAAGAGATATTCCTCTTGCAGAAAAACTTGTAAGCAAAAATATAAATGTTATTAATGATAGGGGAACCCAATATACAGCTGAAAATATCAAAGAAAGGCTTTCAATACGCAATATAATGTTTGCAATAAGAGAATCAGGATTAAAAACTGATGAAGAAACAAGTTTTAATCAAAAAGATTTACAAAAATTTGCCAATATTTTTGATTCACTTTTAACAAAAATGATAAAAATTTATAGTAATTGATAAGCAAAACCGTGCTAATATATAATTAAAATAATTTAAAATTGCTTGGTAAAAGGTTTTTATGAATTATTTAAAAAAAGTTTTGATAATATTTTTAATTGTTTCTATGGGAACTTTAATTTCCTCCTGTTCCATAAATAAAATGGCTGTAAAAGCTGTTTCCAATTCTTTGGGAGAAGGGGGAATGGCTGCATTTTCAAAAGATGATGACCCGCAGTTGGTAAAAGATGCTCTTCCATTTGCATTAAAACTTAATGAAATTTTGATTGAGAGTGATCCTGAAAATTATGTGGTAAAAGCAACAGCAGGTAAACTTTTTATTATTTATTCCAATCTTTTTGTTCAAACTCCTGCAAGTATGCTTGATTACAAAGATTGGAAAAAACAGTCAGAAATGTATGAGAGAGCAAAAAAACTATATACAAGAGGGAGCAATTACTTAAAAGAGTCTCTTGAAATAAAGTATAAAATAAAAATCGATCTTTCCAATAAAAAAACTATTGATTATAAATTTAAAAAAGAAGATGCAGATTCTCTTTATTGGCTTGGTGCAGGGATGATGAGTGCAATAACAATTGATTTAACAGATCCTTTTCTTGCTCCGTTTAGAGATGGTGCAATTGGAATAATGTTTATTGCTTATGATCTTGATCCTGATTATGGTAATGGTGCATTGCATGAGTATTTTTTAATGTATTATGCCTCAATGCCTGAAAGCATGGGTGGCAGTCTCGAGAAAGCAGAATATCATTATAAAAAAGCGCTTGAACTCTCGGAAGGCAGGAAGATATCTCCCTATATAGCTTATGCAACAACAGTGTGCCCAAAAAAACAGACAAAAGAGGGGGTTGCAAAATTTAAAGAAATGCTTGAAGAAGCCATTTCTTTTGATATAAATAAATACCCTGAAAACCGGCTGGAAAATACAATAAGCAAAGAAAAAGCTGTATGGCTTTTAGATAATATAGATAATTATTTTTTAGTTGATTAATAGCAAAGATAAAGGATGAAATATGAAAAAATTATTACTATTTTCTCTTTTTATTTTTTTTATTGCAACTATTTTTGCACAGGAAATAAAAATTGGTACAGTAGCTCCTGCAGGTTCCTTATGGGAAACAACAATTAAAGAGATAGCTGCAGAGTGGACAAAAATATCAAATGGTGAAATTACTGTAAAAATTTATTCCGGCGGAACAGTAGGTGATGAAGTAGATATACTAAGAAAAATAAAGATCGGAGGATTGCATGCTGCTGCTCTTTCCACCTATGGTATTAAAAATATATCTGATGATCTTTTTGTACTTAGTATTCCAATGTTAATAAAAGATGATAATGAATTTGATTATGTTTTTAAAAAAATGGAACCAACATTTAATAGAAAGTTAAAGGAAAATGGTTTTGTTGCTCTTGGATGGACAAATACAGGTTGGATAAGGTGGATCAGCAAAACAAAAGTTCTATATCCTGATGATCTTAGACAGATAAAACTTGCTGTTGATAGCTCTGATCAGAAGGCAATTCAAATATGGCAGAAAAGCGGTTTTAGAGTTATCCCTTTGAGCTTTAATGATTTGATTTCAGGAATATATAGCGGCATGGCTGAAGCCACATATGTTACACCATATACCGCAAGTTCATTAGGAATTACACAGCATACTCCTTTTATGCTTGATATGCCTGTAAGCCCTGTATATTGCCTTCTTACAATTAGTGAAAGAGCATGGAGATCTATAAACGATAAGTATAAACCATTGATTTTGCAGAGAACGAATGAGATTATTGGTGGCTTCTATTCAAAAATTGTGAAAATTGAAAATGAAGGAATAGAAGTAATGAAAAAACAGGGTTTTACTGTTACTCCAGTAACTCCAGAAGCTCTTGTGGAATGGGAAAAAGTTGTAGACAGTGGCGTTGACCTTTTAAAGCAATCATTTTCTCCCCAAATTCATTCAGAAGTCAGAAAATATATAAATGAGTACAGAAATAAGTAGAAAGAGCAAATTTGAATATTTTTTAAATACGATTATCACCACTCTGATTATATTGCTTTCAGCTATTCCAATATTGGAAGTTATTGTAAGAATTATATTTCAGTCCGGTATCATTGCTTCTCATTCAACAATGAGACATATAGTTTTATGGATCGCTCTTATTGGCAGTTATGTAGCAACACTTGACGGAAAGCATCTGGCAATAGAAGCAGGAAAAAAATATATTCCTGAAAAATTTCAGAAAACAACATCTTCTTTCTGCAAAATAATTGAGATTTCTATTTTACTGGCTTTTTTTATTGCATCTATATTTTTTATTTTTATTGCTTTTGGCGCAAATGATAAAATAGGTTATATAAGCACCAGATTTTTAACAGCAATAATGCCGCTCTGTTTTTTGGGAATGGCTGTAAATGAAATTGTAAATGCATTAAAAAATGATTCTTCTTTTATAAAAAAAGCCGGTTTTTTAGTTGCTATATTGTTACTAGGATTACTTTTTATAGTACCTTCACTTTACGATAACATTAATATTCATAATTTGCCTGGTTTTGCAAAAAGCATAATGGATAACTCAATTACTTTAATGAAAATTATGGCAACACCTCTGATCCTTTTGCTTATTATATCGGGAATACTTGGAGCACCTATTTTTATTGTCCTTGGAGGCATTACATATATACTTATTTCTATCTCTATTGGTTATACAGAAATAGCTATAAATGAAATTTATGTTGCAATTACCGGAAACATGATTCCTGCAATACCGTTATTCACTATTACTGGTTTTATATTATCCGAAAGCCAGGCAGGAAAGAGACTTGTTGATTTCTTTAAAGAAAGTTTTGCGTGGTTTCCCGGAGGAATAATAATTGCCGCAGTTCTTATTTCTGCTTTTTTTACAACATTTACAGGCGCTTCGGGCGTTACAATACTTGCAATAGGCGGACTTCTTTATCTAATTTTGGAAAATTATGGGGTGGATAAAAAATTCAGGACAGGTATTTTAACATCTTCCGGAAGTATAGGATTACTGTTCCCTCCAAGTCTGCCAATAATATTGTATGGAATTACTGCAAATATTGATATAAAAAATTTATTTGTGGCTGGAATATTTCCTGGTATCCTTATTGTTTTATCATTATCAATAGCTGGAATTTGGTATACCCGAAGACACAAAATACCGTGTGAAAAATTTAATTTATTAAAGATATTTAAAGGGATAAAAAAATGTTTTTGGGAGCTTCTTCTCCCATTTATTATTATAATAAGTTATTTTTCTGGGCGTGCTACAATTATTGAAACAGGAGCAATTGCTGTAATTTATATTCTTATTGTAGAAGTTTTTATACATAAAGAGATAGATTTAAAAGGGCTTATTGCAGTTGT
>WRCW01000060.1 GCA_009783755.1 Spirochaetaceae bacterium | reverse complement strand
GAGGTGCGAATTGCACATCTTATTTTCTATTATATTTATATTTGTATTAAAATCAACATGCCTCATCCGTTTAGGCCATGGGATGTTAGCTCCGATAGTTTCAAAACCAATATGCGGAATATAGATTTAACAGGTAAGCTAAATAACGTTAATGAATTTAGTTTTGGAAACATTATTATTCAGAAAAAATCTTGACTTTTTTCTTTTACTGTAATACAATCTGTAATATGGCAAAAATAAAAACAAATAACAGTAAAAATGAGGTGATTACCACTGCCAGGCTTCCTGGGGATACAAGGAATAAGCTTCTTATTCTGTCTAAACATAAAAACAAGACCAAGTCAGAAATCATCATTGAAGCCCTGGAAATGTACTATGAAAAGGAAGAAAGCGAACTAGATTCCTACACTCTGGGACTGCCTTATTTTGGCAAGTATGGTTCCGGTATAGGTGATCTTTCTACTACCTATAAACAACGTTTCAGGGATTATATAGTTGCGCGACAGAATTCTTATTGATGCAGGTCCATTCATTGCCCTGTTTGATGTTAATGACAATCATCATAAAAAGGTTCAGGAATTTTTGGTAAAAAGTGATTACCTTTTCATAAGCACTCTTGCTGTTTTTACCGAAGTGTCTTATTTCCTGAGGTTTAGTACAAGAACTCAAAAGGATTTTTATGAATGGGCAATGCTTCATGGAGTAATTATCTGCGATATCAACCAGCACGATTTACCGCGAATTGTAGAGTTGACAGAAAAATATGCGGATTTACCAATGGATTTTGCAGATGCTACTTTGGTTGTAGCTGCTGAAAAAACTGGTATCAGAGAAATCATTAGCCTGGACAAAGATTTCAATATATACCGCCTCCCCGGAAGAGAGAAAATACGAAATATATATCAATTTTAGTGAAGAGTGTTAACAGAGCCAAATTAAGTGACAGAAGTTCCATATGCCCACTTTTTTGCCTGATTAATTATTTTTGACAAAAACAGGATATGGATATCGCCTTTTTCTATATCAAATCTTTTTTCGAACTTCGCAGCATTTATTTTTTTGATAAAATTCTCTTTTATGAGATTTATATTTTCCTGATCTTCCTTATGAGAAGCTATAAACATAAAATATAGACTGGTTAGCTCAAGAATAGGATTGTGTTTGACTTTTTCAATTTTTTTAAGCACTTCAAGAGCCTTATCATACTCTTTTGCAGAAATAAGGACAAAAGCATAATTTATCAGAATCCAGTCCATTCCTTTAAGATCCTTATTATTGACAGCCTCCTCAAAATAATCCTGTAGATCATCATTTGAATCTGATATTAGATTGGCACAGCAAAACATTAAAAATGTTTTGTTATATACTGATTTTTTTTTCTCTTTTATATATTTTCCCAGGGTTTTTATTTTATTTTCTTTTCCCAATAAAAAATATGAATATACAAGAAGCCTTATATTTGAGTATGTTATGAATCTTTTTTCATAAATTCTCTTCTCAAGTACAGTTGAAACCCCATCCCAATTACCTGTTTTTGTATAGTTAATAATTGGCCAATTGAAGATAAAAAAGAGATTTATTATAAGGATAATTGCAAAAAAAATAAGCGGCAAAAACCAATTATTGAGCCAAAATTCTGTAACATAGCCAAATTCAAAGATGGTTATTGGCATAAAAAAGAGAGTTAAAAACGAAAAAAGCATAAAAATGTTAAAAAAAATTATAATTAGTTTATATTTCAAGAAAAAACTCCAATAATAATAGTAGTATATAGTATTATAATTGTATAATAATATAGTTGATAATAAAGAGTTATGAAAGAACTTGATATAAAATCTTTAAAACCAGATATTTACTATTCTTCGCCTGTCTTTATTGACAAAGAGTATATCCTTACAACTCCGGATATGCCTCTCAGTAGTAATATTATAGAAAAATTAAAGAAATGGCAATTTTCTCGTATTTATACTGATGGTCATGAGAGCGCCAAGCCAGTAGTGCCTGTAGAGCAGGCAGGTATCCAGGCAACAAATCTCAATGAAGATTTAACAGTTGTAGAAGTAAAAAAAGAAACCCAGGTTTTCTTTAGAGAGCTATGCGGATTTCTTGAAAATACATTTGAAAACTATAAAACCAGAGAGATGATAAATTATAACTTCATAGTTGAACATATTAAAAAAATCAATCCTTTTATCAAAGAAAAAAGGGATTTTATTCTTGATATGTCAAATCTTAAAGTCACCGAGCATAACTACCTCATATCCCATTCAGTCAAAACAGCGATATTAAGTATTGCTTTGGCAGAGTTCCTCAAACTTCCTCAGCATAAAATTATTGAGCTTGGAGCAGCAGCTATGACACATAAGATCGGAATGCTTAAGCTGCCTGAATCAATAGTAAAAAATCCCGGGGGACTTAAAGAAAATGAATGGAATGCCATAAAAGCATATCCCATACTTGGGTATAAAATATTACAGACAGCTGCTTTTCCAAATGCAGTATGTATAGCAGTACTTGAACATCAGGAACGAAATAATGGAACAGGTTATCCAAGAAAACAAGTAGGAGACCAGATATCTCTTTATGGTAAAATCCTGGCTGTTATAAGCTCATATTGTGCTGCAATTGAAAAAAGGCCATTTAAGAGCGGAAAAGATGCTCATACTGGAATTATGGAAATACTTAAAAGCATGGGAAAACAGTATGATGTGAAGGTTGTACAAGCTCTTATTTATACTTTATCTTTATATCCTATTGGAACAAAAGTGCTTCTGTCAAATAACTCTGTGGCTGTTGTAATAAAAACAAATGCTTTAAATCCTAATCAGCCTATAATAAGAGTTCTCACCAGTGAAGAAGGGGCTCCTATAAAAGATAATGTTGTAATGGATCTTTCACAGAATACAAAAATAAAAATTTCAAGACTTTTGACCCAGAG
Organism: Spirochaetaceae bacterium; assembly: GCA_009783755.1. GTDB lineage: Bacteria > Spirochaetota > Spirochaetia > CADAEX01 > CADAEX01 > WQTU01. Next base: position 7,886 of record WRCW01000060.1, on the reverse strand, counting down.
CGAAATATTAAAACTTGTCCCAATGTGATATTTTAACCTTTTATAAATACTCCATAATTCTGCCATAATTTTCTTTAATATTGTGTTTTCAGACAATTTCTTATATAATATAAACAAAACTCAATAGTTTATCTAAATATGGAGTTAAATAAATATGTTAAATAAAAAATTACTGTTAAATACTATTATATTTTCATTTTTGTTATTATTCCCCTGTTTTTTATATGCCCAAACTGCAGTAAAACCCAAAATTACTGTTTTTCCTCTGGAAAATCCTGAAAAAGATTTACAGATAGAAGTAATATCACGAAATGTCCAGAGAACTGTAGAGCTTAACCTCAAAATGATGGATACATATATTGTTGAGAATAACAATATATCAACTTATTCAGGAAATAATGATTGGTTATTAAACTACAGCACAAGGAATAACATAGATAACATTATCTTTGGAAAAGCAGTTGTTACCAAAACAGGGTCTGTAACACTTCAAATGTCAGTATTTAACAAAGCAAATAAATCAGTAACCTTAACAAAAACAGAAAATGCAGAAACATTGTTTGATATATTTAAAGCATCAGACTTGCTTGCAATAGGGATGATAGAAGGTTTTAGCGGTCTTACTCTTGGATTTGGGGAATTAAAATTTACCAATAGCGGGGAAAAAGGGCGGTATTCTGTATATATAGACAATGTATTGGCAGGAGAAGATATTACATCTCTTACTACAATAATGACAGGAAACAAAACTATAAAAATAACCCAGGAGAGGATGTTTGGAAATTACATAGTTTATAACCAAAAAGCATTGGTGGAAGAGAAGAAAATAACAGAAGTAATATTTAATATACCTGGTTTTGTCAGCAGGGAAACTAAAGCAATTGAAAGAGAAGAGAAGATTATAAACAAAAACTGGGATGATAAATATTCGAAAAAAACTGTGGATAACAGCTTTGAGAGATTATTTGAGGCACTGAAAGCAGAAGGATATAGCGAGAGTGAAGCAGCAAAGAAGCGAGAAACAGAAGAGAGATATTTGGCTTGGGGGAAACAAAAAGAGAACTGGACAGGAAGGATTACTATTCTTGATAAACAATTTGGAATTTCTTTCTTTTTTAGAGGTGGCTGGTCAAACAACTCTTATGAAGATAAAGTAAATGGAATAAACTTTTTCAATCTCGAAGATAGCAGCGATTTCGCAGGAACAGTAGGAGTATCATTTTCTGCAAATATGCCATATAACTTTGCTCTGCAAACCGGATTTGAATACACATTTATGGGGCAAATTAATATTAGAGATAATTTTAATACCGGAGGAGGAGGGTTTGGGCCCACTCCACCACAGCGTGGTGAGCAAATTGAAATAGATCTGCTGGAAGTACCCATTCTATTATTGTATAGGTTGCCCGGTAAATATATAAGCCTTTATGCTGGACCAGTTTTTCAGGTAAGAGTTACTGGCACGGACTATGCGTATTATCATGATTGGGATTTTGTTAATAATGTTAATCTAAAAATTGATGATGCTACAATGCCGATTAAAAATAGCGGATGGGCATTTGCACTTGGAGTAAAGGGAGAAATACCTCTTTCCGGAAATGTCTTTTTTGAGACAGGCATTCGCTATACAGCAGGAATTACTGATAGATGGATTGATTCAGATGATTATTATCTGTCTTTAAATTATTTTCAGATTGTACTTGGTTTGGGAGTGAAATTCGGCAAGTAGCTATTTCCAGTCCTATACAAAGGAGGGGCTTTTTATTTAAGCCTCTCCCCTTCTTTATAAATAAAACAATTTATAAACAAACTATAACTTTTTAAAAACTTGTTGATTGAGATTCATATTTCAAGTATTATACATACATACGTGTATGTATGTAACCGCATAGTATTCAAATAAAAAGAGGTATCTTTTGAAAAAAACAAAAGAAGATTCTGAAAAAACAAGAAAAGATATTATAGATGCAGGAATAACTATTTTTAGTGAAAACTGGTATGAGTCTGTAAAAATGAGCGATATAGCAAAAAAAGCAGGCATTAGCAGAGGCGCGATATATTGGCACTTCAAAAATAAAATGTGTCTCTTTATTGAGATTCATAAACTTGTTGTAGAAGAAATTTCCGAAATAATCAGCAAATCCTTTGAAGAAGGAGAAACAGTAGAAGAAAAACTTTTTTTTGCTCTAAATAATATTATTTTAAAATTTTATAATGATAAAAAACTAAGAACAATGAGTAAAGTTTTAAATATAAATCAATCTGTTTTTGATAAAAAAGAGTTTAAAGAATGGCATATTAAATATCACAAAGAAAAACAACTGTTCTTTTTCGAATTATTCAATAAAGCAGTAGGAATAAATATTGGAGAATTTATCTGTGGAAAAAAATCTTTTGTTGAGCTTATCTCAATTGCTGCATATCTGCAGGGACTTATTAGCATCCTCATATATAAAAAAGAAGCAACCATAAACATAAAAAAACTTGATAGCGATGATATTTCAAAACTTATAAATATATTTTTATACGGTCTTTTTAATAATATACCCAATAAGAAAAAGGAGAATTAAATGCATATTAATAAATTTCTTTTACTATCAACGTGTGTTACTATATTTTTTCTGATTTCAGCATGCTCAGCAAAAAAATACGATGAAAATCTTGAAACACGAAGCATTACACAAATACATGAAGATGAAGGAGTTCCTGTAAAAACAATGGAAATAAAAAAACAGGAATTTGCAGTAGCTCTTAAATATACTGCTACAGTTACAGGCATTACAGAATCTTCGGCAACATCGTTAATAAAAGATTCTGTTGAAAAAGTTCTTTTTAAAGTTGGGGATTTCGTAGAAAAAGATACTGTAATTATTAAATTTCCCTTGAATAACCCTTCTGCAAATTATTATCAGGCTAAAGCTGCTCATGAAAATTCCAGAGAAACCTTTAAAAGGATCGAACAGCTCTATAAGAGCAAGGGTGTTTCAAGACAAGACTATGACAATGCAAAAACCGGTTATGATGTTGCAAAAGCAAATTGGGATAATGTGAATAAAATGGTTAATGTTACAGCTCCAATAAGCGGATATATAACAAGGCTCGATGTAAGAGTTTCTGAAAACGTTAGCTCCGGGGATCATCTTTTTACTGTTACCAATTATGACAAGCTTACAGGAAAAGTCTGGATACTGGAAAAAGATATTTCCAAAGTTAAAAAAGGACTTAATGCAGAAGCAATATGGGAAGGAAACACAATAAAGGGGAAAACAACACAAATAGATCTTTCTCTGAATCCCTCAAGACAGGCTTTTGGCGCATTTATTGAATTTGACAATAAAGAGCATACTATTATGAGCGGAGTCAATGCAGACATAAATTTATTTGCATATGAAAACAAATCAGCAATAGCTATTGAAAAAAAATATCTGCTTAGTGATAACGAAGGAAGTTATGTATATATTATAGGACACGAAAATACTCCTATAAAAAGATTGGTAAAAACAGGCTGGCAGTCCGGTGAAAAAATTGAGATCACTCATGGATTGGCTGAAGGAGATACCTTAATTACCGAAGGCAGTAAATTTATTACAGATTCTGTAAAAATAAGAGTAGTAGCAGGAGAATAATCATGTTTTTATCTAATCTTTCTGTTAAGCGGCCGGTAATGGTAAGTATGTTTCTGGCTGCGCTTATTCTCTTTGGAACAATAGCGTTTATATCACTCCCTCTCAACCTTTTTCCAAATATAGAATTTCCATTTATAGTTATACAGACTATTTATCCAGGTGCAAACCCAGAGCAAATAGAAATGCAGATTTCAAAAAAAATTGAAGATTCTGTAACAACAATCAGCGGTATAAAAATCATGAATTCATATTCGCTGGATAGCGCATCTATTGTAATTATCCAGTTTGATCTGTCAAAAGACCAGAATGTTGCATACCAGGAGGTAAGGGCAAAAGTTGATACAATATTAAATGACTTACCTGAGGCAGCAGATGCTCCAATCGTTGATAAATTTGATATTCAAGCAATTCCTATTGTAGATCTTATTCTTTCCGGAAATATTTCCATGCAGGAATTATATGAACTGGGAGATAAAAAAATCAAAGACCTTTTATCTCAAGTCGCAAATGTCGGCAGTGTTTCTCTTACAGGTGGTCAAAAAAGAGAAATACATATGGCATTTGAAAATAAAACTCTCCAGCAAAACGGCACATCTCTTGCTCTAATAAACCAGATACTTGCAGCTTCAAATATGAATATGCCTGCCGGTACTTTTAAAAACAAGGGACAGGAGTACAGTGTAAAAATAGAAGGTGAATTTAAATCAATCGATGAAATCAGAGACTTTCCCATTATGACAGCTTTTGGGCAAAAAAGACTTGGAGAAATTGCAGAAATTACAGATAGTGGAGAGGAAATAAGGGTAAAATCAATTTATTATGATGCAACAACAAAAATAAGAGATGAAAATGTAATTCTTCTAAGCATAATAAAAAGCCCGGAAGGCAATGCAGTTACAATTGCAAAAGATGTAAGAAAAATAATTGCCGGACTAAATAAAGACCTTCCCCGGGGAGTACATCTTGAAATAGTAAATGAGATGGCAAAAAATATTGAGTCCACTGCAAATGACACAATGTCCAACATAATTCTGGGCATAATTCTTACTTCGTTAATACTCCTTTTCTTTCTGCATGATTTACGTTCTACGATCATAGTTGCCCTTACAATGCCCTTTTCTCTTATACCAACATTTCTTACCTTGCAAATGATGGGGTACTCCATCAACATGATGACACTAATGGGTCTTTCAACATCTGTAGGTATTCTTGTTATAAACTCTGTTGTAATCATTGAAAATATTTTCAGGCATAAAAATCTTGGTCATGGAAGAAAAGAAGCAGCGCTTAACGGTACAAATGAAGTAGTTGTTGCTGTATTTGCATCAACAATTACAAATATCGGTGTATTCCTCCCTCTTGCAACAATGGACAGTATAGCAGGTCTATTTTTAAGAGAATTTGCAATGGCAATAGTATTTGCAACCCTTTTCTCACTTTTAATAGCTTTTACCTTAACTCCAATGCTTGCATCACTTATTCTTCCGGATCATTCGACAAAAAAGAATAAAATTGGCGAGATGCTGGAAAGAATTTTCAGAAAAACAGAAAATGGTTATAAGAAAATTCTGGAAAAAATATTAAGAACAAAAAAGATGAGCGGTGTTGTAATATTAGCTACTTTTGTACTTTTTCTAATTTCACTATTTTTATTTAAATTCGTCAATTTTGAATTTTTTCCAATGATGGACCAGGGAAAAATTGGAATTACTGCAGAAATGCCTCAGGGGTATAACCTCGATGAAACAGGAGTAGTAGCATCCATAATAGAGAAAAGAATTACAGAGATTGATGAGATTGAGCATGTAGTAATAACGCTTGGGAAACTTTCAGATATGGATATTGGAACAAATATGGCAACTATTTCTGTACAGTTAATAGATAAGAAAAAGAGAAAACTTTCCAATAGCCAATATGCTGCTATTATAACATCGAAGCTTGCTGATATTCCTGGCGTTGCAATAAAGGTATCACCTGTTTCAGGAAGCTCAAGCAGATCAGATAAACCCATAAATTTTTCTATTCTTGGACAGGATCTTGATCAACTGGAAAAGTATAAAACAATTCTTCTCGATAATCTTAAAACAAAAGCAGGATTTTTGAACCTTGATACATCTTCACGAACAGGAAAACCTGAAATAACAATAATTCCGGATATGGAAAAAATAGCAAATGCAGGAATTACAGTTGCTGTTATTGCCATAAATGTAAGAAGCGCAATCGAAGGTATGGTTATGACAGAATACAGGGATAGCGGAAATGAATATGATATAAAAGTCCTTTTAAGAGATGATGAAATACAATCTTATGAAGATGTTAAAAATATTTCCATAGCAACTCCTTATGGAATATGGCCATTATCTTATTTTGCAGATATTGAATTTACCACAGGATATAGCAAAATTCTTCGCAAAGACAAATTCAAGTCTATTGAATTTACTTCAGATATAGCTCCGGGATATGCACAGAGCCAGCTTATGAATATTGTATATGAGGAAGTTGAAAAGCTTGACCTTCCTCTTGGGTATTCACTGTCTTTGGGTGGTAATGCAGAAGAAATGGAAAACATAATCAATGAAATGATTTTTGCTTTTATTATTGCAATAATTATTACCTATATGCTTTTAGCCGGAATACTTGAAAAACTGTTCCAGCCAATTATTATCCTTACTACAATACCTCTTTCTTTGATAGGAGTTGTTTTTACATTCCTTATAACAGGCAGCAACATGAACTTTGTTTCAATGATGGCTATAATAATGCTTGCTGGTATGGTAGTTACTAACGCAATTTTAATACTTGATTACTCTAATCAGCTGGTAGTAAGAGGGCTATCAAAGAAAGAAGCCCTGCTTGAAGCATGTCCTATTAAATTCAAACCAATACTTATGGCAAATATTGCGGTAATACTGGGAATGCTTCCTATGGCAATGGGAATAGGAGCTGCAGGAGCAGAAATGAGACAACCTATGGGATTGGTAACTATTGGAGGCGTTATTACTTCCACACTTCTTACCCTGATCGTTATTCCTGCTATTGAAAATATTCTGGCACGTACAAAAACTAAAACAATGGAGGCTCTCCAGTGAAAAAAATATTATTGATCTGTATACTTGCAGCAGCTGCAGTTAACCTGGCGGCTCTTGATATAACTCTTGAAGCTTATGTACAACTTGTTGAGAAAAACAGCAAACAGCTTATGGCTGCGGCAAAAGAGCTTGAAATTGCAATTGCAACAGAAAAAGCCGCAAGATCGCAGACATTGCCGCTTATTGGCGCAGAAGCAGGATATGCAAGAAATCTTCTTGAAATCAAGCAGCCGGTGCCTGTAGCAGCAAATCCATCAAACCATTATGCGCTTATATATCAGGATATGGTTGTAAATAAAGATAATGAGTTTACTTTTGGACTTGGTCTTAATCAACAAATTTTTAATCTTAAAGTTTTCAATGCCATAAAAGCAAGCAAGCAGTATAAGCTAATGTCCGGATATATTTATGATGCTCAAAGACAGGCGATAATTACTATTGCAAAAAAAGTTTACTACCAAAATTATCTTCTTGAACAGCTTTTGGAAGTAAGAAAAAATCTTGAGAGCAATACTTATGAGAATTATCTGAATGCAAAAAATAAATTTACAACCGGGATAATTTCAGAATTTGATTTTCTAAGAGCAGAAGTTGAATGGAAAACAAAAATACCTGAAACACTCCAGGCGCAAAGAAATCTTGACCTTGCAAGGATCAATCTTAAAAACCTTGCAGGAATAGATGAAAAGGAAGAAATAATTCTTAAAACAAGTATAAATGAATATCCGGATATACCAAAGCTCATTCCTGTTTCAGATATTTTTGCAGATAGACCAGATTATAAAGCAACTGCCGCAGAAGTATCTCTTAGGGAAATAAATTTAAAAGCCGCAAGGTCTGACCACTTTCCCACACTAAAAGGGAATATCCTTTTTGCTGTAAGCGCTTCATCAGATCAATTCGCGCTTGATAACAATATAAAAATGGCGCAAGTCGGGATTACAGTTTCTGTTCCTGTTTTCACAGGAGGAGCTTTGCTTGCACAGGATAGAAAAGCAAAAAGCGAATATGAACAATCTGTAATAAGATTAGATCAACTAAAAGATGATGTTGCAGCCAGTTTAAGTAGCATTTATCTGACTCTTAAAGAAGCTCAGCAAAGGATCGTATCTGCAGAAGCAACTGTGGAAACTGCAAAAAAAGCTTATAATATTGCGCAAACTTCTTACAG
>WRCW01000059.1 GCA_009783755.1 Spirochaetaceae bacterium | reverse complement strand
TGAAAGAATAATTGACAAACCTTTCCTTATGCCGGTAGAGGATGTTTTCTCTATCCAGGGTAGAGGTACTGTAGTAACAGGAAGAATCGAAAGAGGTATTGTAAAAGTTAGCGATGAACTTGAGATCGTAGGTATCAGAGACACAAAAAAGACAACATGTACTGGCGTTGAAATGTTTAACAAGATACTTGATCAGGGAGAAGCAGGAGATAATATCGGTGCTCTTCTTAGAGGTATTGATAAAAATGATGTTGAAAGAGGACAGGTTCTTGCTAAACCAGGAACAATAAAACCATATAAGAAATTCAAAGGTACTATCTATTGTCTTACAAAAGAAGAAGGCGGAAGACACAACCCGTTCTTTACAGGATATAGACCACAGTTCTATTTCAGAACCACAGATATCACAGGTTCAGTAACGCTTCCTGCTGATAAACAGATGGTTATGCCTGGCGATAACACAGAGATTGATGTTGAGCTTATCTATCCAATTGCTATGGAAAAAGGATTAAGATTTGCTATCAGGGAAGGTGGAAGAACAGTTGCTTCAGGCCAGGTAATTGAAATATTAGAGTAATTAGAAAGCATGTCCCCTGTTAACAGGCAGGGGACTGATTTTTTTCAGGAGGAAAAATGGCTGAAGAGCGCATCCGTGTTAGGCTTAGAGGTTTTGATATTGAGCTTATAGATCAAAGTGCGAAATCAATAGTGCAGACAGTTGTAAAGGCTGGATCAAGAGTTGCAGGTCCGATACCACTGCCTACAAAAATAAATAAATATACAGTGTTGAAATCGCCATTTGTAAATAAAAAATCAAGAGAACAGTTTGAGATGAGAACGCATAAGCGGCTGATTGATATACTGGAACCAACATCTGCGGTAATGGATGCTTTGATGAAGCTTGAACTTCCTGCAGGCGTTGATGTTGAAATAAAACAGTAGTTTTGGGGTGAAAAGATGATTGGGGTGATTGCTGAGAAAATTGGAATGACTCAGGTTTTTGATGATAAAGGTGTGCTAACGCCTGTAACTGTTATAAAAATAGATGAGAATCTTGTGGTAGAGCAGAGAACACCCGAAAAAAATGGTTATAGTTCTGTTGTGCTTGGTTATGGTGAAGTTAAAAAAGATAGAGTAACAAAGCCGGTGTTAGGGCAGTTCGCAGAAGGGCTTGAGCCTAAAAAACATCTGAAAGAAGTAACTGACTTTGAAGTTGAATGTAAGACCGGTGACAAGATCGGTATTGAGATATTTAAAGACATTGATACTGTTGATATTACTGGCATATCAAAAGGAAAAGGTTTTCAGGGTGTAGTAAAACGCTATGGTTTTGGCGGTGGAAGGAAAACTCATGGATCTAAATTCCATAGAGAGCCTGGATCAACCGGGCAGAATACATTTCCTCACCATACATTCAAAAACAAGAAGATGCCTGGAAGAATGGGAAGCGATAGAGTAACGATTCAGAATATTAAAGTATTAAAGGTAGATGTTGAAAATAAGGTTTTATTAGTAGCTGGTGCAGTGCCTGGTGTTAATAAAAGTATTTTAATGGTACGAAAAAGTATAAAATAGGCAGAGGAAGAAAATGGAAGTTAAGGTCTTTTCGATAAAAGGCGAAGAGATAAAAGCAATTAATCTCGATGACGCAGTTTTTAATTGTGAAGTAAGCGAAGGGACAATATATTACGCAATTAATAATGAACTTGCAAACATGAGACTCGGAACTGCTTCGACAAAAAACAGGGGCGAGGTTAAGGGCAGTGGTGCTAAACCATGGGCGCAGAAAGGTACTGGTCGTGCAAGAGCAGGACATAAAAGAAGCCCTCTCTGGATTCATGGCGGTGTTATATTTGGGCCAAGACCAAAGGATTACAGTTATAAGATGCCCAAAGCTATGAAGCAAAATGCAATGAAATCTATATTGAGCCTTAAAAATAAAAATAATAGTTTAAAAGTAGTTGAAGATTTTACAGTTGAAAGCGGAAAAACTAAAGATATTGCTGCAATTTTAAATAATCTTGTTAAGAAAGAAAGAACAGTTCTTATCCTTAAAGATAATGACAGCATAATCAAAAGAGCTGGAAAAAATATCCCGTGGCTTTCTTTCCTTTCATACGACAGACTTCGGGCTCATGATTTATTTTATGGAAAAAATATTTTACTTATGGAATCTGCAGCTCTTAAACTTAATGATTTCTATGGGAAGAAACAGCAGGAGGCAGCAGAATGAAATTAGAAAATATTCTTATTGAGCCTGTTGTTACAGAAAAAACAAATGCTATGAGAGAAGAAAAAAGCATTAAATATGCTTTTAGGATATTACCTGATGCTAACAAGTTTCAGGTTATGGATGCTGTAAGAAAATTGTTTAATGTAAAACCGGTATCATGCAATATCGCATGGGTAAAAAGTAAAAAGAAAACTTCAAGAACAAAATCTGGATATAAATTAGGAGAGAAAGCTGGATGGAAAAAAGCGATTGTAACCCTCTCTCCTGGTGAAAAAATAGATGTTTTTGAAGGTATTTGAGCAGGGGGCTTTTAAAAGTGGGCATTAAGAAGTATAAACCCAGTACGCCGGGTTTGCGACAAAAAACAACACTTATTAAAGATAACATCACAATTGATAGACCGGAAAAAGCTCTTTCAAAAGGTCTTCCTTCCAAAGCAGGAAGAGGAGCAAGTGGAAGAATAAGTGTAAGAAGAAGAGGTGGCGGACATAAAAGGAAGTATAGATTTGTCGATTTTAAAAGAGATAAATTTGATATACCTGGAAAAGTAGCGCAGATTGAATATGATCCAAACAGAAGCGCAAACATTGCGTTGATCTATTATGTTGATGGAGAAAAAAGATATATTCTTGCTCCTAAAGGGCTTAATGTAGGAGATACTATTCAAAGCGGTGATTCTTCACCTATCAAACCGGGAAATGCACTTCCTCTTGATAAAATACCTCTTGGTATTGAGATTCACAATATTGAGATGCAGCTTGGAAAAGGCGGACAGCTTGTAAGGTCAGCAGGGACAAGTGCGGTAGTTGTTGCTAAAGAAGGCGATTATATTACAATAAGACTTCCATCCGGAGAGATGCGAATGATTTTTTATAAATGTTATGCGACAGTAGGTATTGTTGGCAACGAAGACTTCATGAATGTTACGATCGGAAAAGCAGGAAGATCAAGATGGATGGGGAAAAGACCTAAGGTTAGAGGTCTTGCGATGAACCCACATGACCATCCACATGGTGGTGGTGAAGGTAAATCAGGACAAGGAAACCCACACCCTGTTAGTCCATGGGGACAGCAGACAAAAGGTTATAAGACAAGAAATAAAAGAAAGCTATCCAGTAAATATATAGTAAAAAGGCGAAAGTAGGAGATAGGCGTGTCTAGATCAGTAAAAAAAGGTCCTTTTATAGAGAAGAAACTTTATAAAAGAGTTGTTGAAATGGGAAAATCCAGAGATAAAAAGATGGTTAAATCTTACTCCAGATGTTCAACGGTTATCCCTGAAATGGTTGGTTTTACAATTTCTGTATATAACGGAAAAACTTGGGTCCCTGTATATATTACAGAAAATTTGGTTGGACATAAATTAGGCGAATTTGCACCTACTAGATTTTATAGAGGTCATTCAGCTTCTGATAAAAAAGCCAAAAAGGCTTGATGTAGGTTAAGGAGATAGGTGTTTAATATGGAAGCTAAAAAAGGGTATAAGGCTGTGGCTAAATATCTTATGGTTTCACCAAGAAAAGTAAGGCCTGTTGCAGATTTAATAAGAAATATTCAATATACAGAGGCTCTTGCGAGACTTGATGCAATACCAAACAAAGGGGCAAGGTTTCTTAAAAAAGTTATTCAATCTGCGGCAGCAAATGCTCTTTTTCAAAATAAGAAACTTGATGAAGAGATGCTTTACATAAAGGAACTTCAGATAAGCGATGGACCAAGACTCAGAAGACTTTGGGCCAGAGCTCGCGGAAAAAGAGATATTCTTATAAAAAGAATGAGTCATATATCTGTTGTTGTAGATGAAATAGCAGAGATGGGGGAGAAATAAGTTGGGACAAAAAGTTAATCCAATAGGTTTGAGACTTGGCATAAATAAAACCTGGAAGTCAAAATGGTATGTAGACCCCAGAGAATATGCCGCTACTCTTCATGAAGATCTTCGTCTTAGAAAGGTTTTGACAGAAATTCCTGAAACCAAAAGCGCTGAAATTGCAAATGTTGAGATTGTTAGACAACCTCAAAGAATAACTGTAGTAATAGAAAGTGCAAGGCCGGGAGTGTTGATTGGTGCAAAAGGCGCCACAATAGAAAAAATTGGCGAAAAACTTCAGAAAGAAGCTGGTAAGAAAATACAGCTTAAAATAAAAGAACTTAAAAAGTCGGAAACTAATGCGCAGATAATAGCAGATAACATTGCAAAGCAATTGAAATCAAAAGGATCTTTCAGGAAAGTGCTTAAATCTGCAATTAATAATGCTTTAAGAGGCGGAGCTCAGGGAATAAAGATAAGAATAGCAGGCCGTCTTGCTGGTGCAGAAATGGCAAGAGTACAGCAATATAAGGAAGGCCGTGTTCCGCTTCATACTTTTAGGGCAAATATCGATTATGGTTTTTCCGAAGCATTTACAACTTTTGGTGCAATCGGGGTAAAAGTTTGGGTCTTCCATGGCGAAGTTTTCAAGAAAGATATGAAGGATGATGCCGGCGCACTGGTAAAAAAGAAAAAGACAAAAACCAGTGACAAGGAGTAATGAAAAATGCTTAGTCCTAAAAGAACAAAATATAGAAAAAAGATGCGAAATGTTAAATCTCTTTTTGTGGCAGCATCAAGAAAAAATACAATTGCATTTGGCGAGTTTGGTCTTGTTGCTCTTGAGCCAAAATGGATTACAAACAGGCAAATTGAAGCAGCCAGAATCGCAATGACAAGAAAGATAAAAAGAGGCGGCAAGGTTTGGATCAGGATTTTCCCTGATATGCCGTTTACAAAAAAACCAGCTGAAACAAGAATGGGAAAAGGAAAAGGTAATCCGGAATATTGGGTTGCTGTTGTAAAACCAGGAACTGTGATGTTTGAAATGGGCGGTATTCCCAAAGAGCTTGCACTTGAAGCAATGACACTTGCAGGAAGTAAGCTTCCTATAAAAACAAGATTCATTGTAAGAAGGGATCTGGAGTAGGATATGAGAGATAATTTTAAAGATTTAACATATGAAGAACTTAATTCCAAATATAACGAACTTACAAAAAAATATATGGATTTAAGATTTAAATCAGTACTTAGTCATGTTGAGAATCCGCTTGAGAAAAGAAATATTAGGCGAAAGATAGCGCGGCTTAAGACATTAATTCATGAAAATGATCTTGGAATCAGAAAAAGTTAGGAGATCAAAGTGGAAAATAGCCAGGAAAAGAAAAAAATAAATAAGAAAATATTTAGCGGTGTTGTTGTCAGCGACAAGATGGATAAAACAATTGTTGTAGCAATCGAAAAGAGAAAGCTTCATAGATTGTATAAAAAATATGTTGTCAGCACAAAAAAGATTAAGGCTCATGATGAAAAAAATGAGGCAAAATCTGGTGATAAGGTAAGAGTGATCCAGTCCAGACCCATAAGTAAGGAAAAATGCTGGCAGCTTCTTGAAATCGTTACAAAAGCTAAATAATTAGTCTGAAGAAAATAGAGTGTAGCTGGAAGGAGTAGGAAAGATATGATACAGATGCAGACATATCTTAATGTTGCAGATAATAGCGGAGCCAAGATTGTTCAGTGTATTAAGGTACTTGGCGGAAGTAAAAAAAGAACTGCAAAGATCGGCGATGTAATTGTAGTAGCAGTAAAAAATGCTATTCCAAATGCGCCTGTAAAAAAAGGCGAGGTTCATAAAGCTGTTATAGTTCGCACTACAAATAAAGTTAAAAGGGCAGATGGAACGCATATAAGGTTTGATGATAATGCCTGTGTTATTCTTGACCAGGCCATGAATCCGAGAGGAAAGAGAATTTTTGGACCTGTTGCAAGAGAGCTTAGAGATGGTAGTTTTATGAAAATTATTTCTCTTGCTCCGGAAGTTCTTTAAAGGATTTAAGATATGGAAAAAATTAAATATAAGCTTAAAAAAGATGATCTTGTAAAAGTTATTACAGGAAAAGAAAAAGGTAAGACCGGAAAAATTATTAGAGTTGATAGGACTAACGGTCGTGTAATAGTCTCCGGCATCAATATGGTTAAGAAAAATAAGAAGCCCAGAAAACGGGGTGAAAAGGGCGGAATTATTGAAATAGAAGCACTTATGGATATTTCAAATGTAATGATAATGTGCAGAAAATGTGGACCTACACGCATTGGCATTGAGATATCTGGGGATAATAAAATCAGAAAATGCAAAAAATGCGGGGAAGTACTGTAATGAGTAAAAAAGCACCAAATTTAAAAACCAAATATGCTGAAATAAAAAATGAGTTTATTGATGAATTTGGATATAAGTCAGTAATGCAGATTCCCAGGGTTGAAAAAGTAATTGTCAGTGTTGGAGTTGGTGAAGCAATACAGAATAAAAAACTGCTTGAAGCAGCGGTTCAGGAGCTTGCGATTATTACAGGGCAGAAACCTGTGAAAACAAAGGCAAGAAAGTCAATCGCGAACTTTAAACTTAGGGAAGGTTATGAAATAGGCGCTAAAGTTACTTTGCGCCAAAATAGAATGTGGGAATTTTTGGATAGATTTATTAATGTTGCGTTACCTCGTGTAAAAGACTTCAGAGGTGTCAATCCCAATGCTTTTGATGGGCATGGAAATTATTCTATCGGTATAAAAGAGCAAATAATTTTCCCCGAAATAGATTATGACAAAATAGAAAGAATTAGTGGATTAAATATTGCTATTGTCACTACGACAGATAGTGATATAGAAGCAAGAAGTCTGCTTAAAAAACTAGGAATGCCGTTCCGGAAATAGAGGTGCAATAGATGGCAAAAAAATCAATGATAATTAAAGCACAGCGGAAGCCTAAATTTATGACCAGAAGGGTAAGCCGATGTAAAATCTGTGGAAGACCCAGAGGTTATATGAGAGATTTTCAGATGTGTAGAATTTGTTTTAGAAAACTTGCAAGCCAAGGTTTAATACCTGGTGTAACAAAATCAAGCTGGTAGGGAGAAGTAAATGGCAGTATCAGATCCTATTGCAGATATGTTGACAAAAATAAGAAATGCCAGTCGTGCAGGTTTTGACAGAGTTGATATAATACCTTCAAAACTTAAGCTGGAAATCATTAAGGTTATGAAAAATGAAGGCTATATAAAGAACTTTAAAAAGATCCAGCAGGATGGCAAAAATTATACAAGACTGTTTCTTAAATATGATGAAACAGAAAGACCAATCATTCATGGTCTTGAGAAGATATCCACTCCTGGAAGAAGAATTTACTCAGGCTATAAAGAGATGCCCAGAGTCAGAAATGGATATGGTACAATAGTTGTTTCAACATCATCAGGTGTGACAACAGGTAAGAAGGCAGCCGAGAAGAAAATTGGCGGCGAGCTTATTTGTTCAATTTGGTAAGGGAGTAATTTTATGTCTCGTATTGGTAAATTACCGGTGGTTGTTCCTCAGGATGTTAAAGTAACTATTACTGGCAATAACATTATAGTTGAAGGAAAAAAAGGAAAGCTTGAAAGAAAATTCAGGTCCGAAGTTTCTATTACACAGGAAAATAACCTGGTTCATGTAAAAGCTAATGAAGATACAAAAGAAGCAAGCGCCTATCATGGACTTTATAGAACTCTTATAAACAACATGGTTAAGGGAGTTTCGGAAGGTTTCAAAAAAATGCTTATCATAAACGGAGTAGGTTACAGGGCTGAAGTTGTTGGGAAATCCCTAATACTTAACATTGGATACTCTACACAGTTTGAATATCCGATTCTTGAAGGACTTACAATAACTGTTGAAGGTAATAATAAGCTTACTATTTCCGGTATCGACAAGGAAAGAGTTGGTCAGACCTGTGCCGAAATCAGATCATTCAGAAAACCAGAACCCTACAAAGGTAAAGGTATAAAGTATGAGAATGAAGTTGTAAGACGAAAAGTTGGAAAGTCAGGTGCAAAATAGGGGTAGGATGATATATGAAAAAATTAATTGAAATGGAAAATCGAAGGAAAAAAAGAAAAACAGGCATCCGTGCAAAAATATCAGGAACCCCGGAAAGGCCAAGATTATCTGTGTTTAAAAGCAATTTATATATTTATGCACAAGCCATAGATGATCAGGCTGGTGTAACAATAGTTTCGATTTCCAATAAAGAAGAGAAACTTTTAAATATTAAGTCTAATAAAGAAGGCGCAGCAAAACTTGGCGAAGAAATGGGAAAAAGACTTAAAGAAAAAAATATTGAGAAAATAGTTTTTGACAGAAACGGCTATATTTTTCACGGAAAGGTAAAGGCTTTAGCAGATGGCATCAGAAAAGCAGGCCTGGTATTTTAGGGGGAAATAGTGGAGCAGGATAAAGAAAAAGTATTAGTTGAAAAATTGATTAAACTTAACAGGGTCGCTAAAGTTGTAAAAGGTGGAAGAAGGTTTTCTTTTTCTGCTTTGGTTGTTGTCGGCGATCAGAATGGTTCTGTAGGATATGGTTTTGGTAAAGCTAACGATGTTTCTGAAGCAATCAGGAAAGGAATGGAGAAAGCAAAAAGAAGCATGGTCAGAGTTCCCATTAAAAATAAAACAATTCCTCATGAAATACTTGCTAAATTCAAGAGTTCAAAAGTTGTGTTGAGACCGGCTACCCCTGGTACCGGAGTTATCGCAGGCGGCGCTGTAAGAGCTGTTATGGATGCTGTTGGTGTAAATGATATTCTTAGCAAATTGATTGGTTCAAAGAACAGTATAAATGTAGTAAAAGCAGTTTTTAGAGGATTTAATGATTTAATGGATGCTAAAAAAGTGTCAGTTGATAGAGGCAAGCCAATAAACGAGATGTGGGGATAATAGCAATGGCAGGAAAAATAAGAATTAAACTTGTAAGAAGTACAATAGGTAGAAAACCTTATCAGAGAAGAACAGTAAAAGCTCTTGGTCTTGGTAAAATTAGCTCAACTGTAGAGAAGGAAGTTAATCCTGCAATACTTGGTATGGTTAAAGCCATAGAACATCTTGTTGAAGTTGAGGAGATAAAATAAATATGAGTGAGCTTGTACTTAATGCGCCCATTGGTGCAAACAAAAGCCCAAAAAGAGTTGGAAGAGGCAAGGGTTCAGGATTAGGCAGAACAGCAGGAAAGGGAGATAAGGGTCAGAATGCAAGATCCGGCGGTGGAGTAAGACTCGGTTTTGAAGGCGGTCAAATGCCTATATATAGAAGACTTGCTTCCAGAGGTTTCTCAAACTATCCTTTTAAGAAAGTTAACACAGTAATTAATATAGCAGATATCGAATTAGCTTATGATAATGGCGAAAAAGTAAACATAGAAACATTGCTTGAAAAAGCTCTTATACGAAGAAGCGCCAAACATGTAAAGCTTTTGGGAAATGGTGAACTTACAAAAAAACTTGAAGTTTCTCTTGAAAATATTTCTGCCAGTGCAAAGGAGAAAATAGAGAAAGCTGGCGGTAGTATAGTAGCTATAGAAAAAAATAGTAAGAGCAGGTAATAAATATGGCAAACCCGCTAATAGATGTTTTTAGAATAAAAGACTTACGCGAAAGAATTATTTTTACAATTACTATGCTAATGATATTTAGAATAGGAGCTATTCTTCCTATTCCAGGAATTAATATCAATGCGCTTAAACTCTATTTTTCAGCTATGAAGAATACCGGTGGTGCGGCTGCATTAACAGAATATATCGATTTCTTTACAGGCGGTGGATTTTCCAACTTTTCTGTATTTATGCTTGGTATTATGCCATATATATCTATGTCTATAATTATGCAGCTTCTTCTTCTTGTTTTCCCAAAACTCAAAAAGATTTCGGAACAGGAAGGCGGGAGAAAGAAAATACAGAAATATACAAGATATGGAACAGTAATCGTATGTCTTTTGCAGCCATATGTAGTTACTGTATATGCCCGCAATATACCTGAAGCAATTACAATGTCTTATTGGGCTTATTCAATTATTGCAATTGTTACTGTAACAACAGGAACAATACTGCTTATGTGGATGGGCGAGCAGATTACACAAAGAGGTGTTGGTAACGGTATCTCACTTATTATATTCGCTGGTATTGTAGCAAGAATGCCGAAAGCTTTTTATCAACTTTTTCAAATGGTAAAAGCAAGAGAGCTCAATGTAGTATTTGTAATAATAGTTCTTGCGATGTTTGTCGGAGTTATTGCTCTTGTAGTATATGAGCAGCAGGGACAAAGAAAAATTCCTGTAAACTATGCAAAAAGAGTAATTGGAAGAAAAATGTATGGCGGACAGAATACTTATATTCCGTTTAAAATAAATCCATCAGGAGTAATCCCTGTTATTTTTGCTTCATCTGTTATGGCATTCCCGCTTCAGATTTTTGGAAATCTTGGAGTTAAGTACAGATGGATGGCTGAGCTTGCATATTGGTATAGACCAACAGGTTTTCTCTATCTAATTACATATTCGCTTTTAATAGTATTTTTTGCATACTTTTATACTCAGGTAACGCTAAACCCTATAGAGATTGCAAAACAGATAAGGGAAAATGGTGGATCAATACCGGGAATAAGGACAGAAAACATAGAGTCGCACCTTCAGAGAATATTAAGCAGAATTATTCTTCCTGGTTCGCTTTTCCTGGCATTCATAGCAATAATACCTACAATAATTCAGATTTTATTTGGGTTTCCAGCAGAGCTTTCAATGCTAATGGGAGGTACATCACTTCTGATTATGGTAGGTGTTGATCTTGATACAATGGCTCAGATTGAAGGTCATTTAAAGATGCATCATCATGATGGTATTGTACGAAAAGGTAAATTAAGATCTAGGAATCTTTAGGAGTTATAGACAAATGAAAGTACGAGCTAGTATAAAACCTATGTGTGAAAAATGTAAAATAATAAGAAGAAGAGGGGTTTTACGAATTATATGTCAGAACCCTAAACATAAGCAGAGGCAAAGGTAGGGGGGCTAAATGGCAAGAATTGCAGGTATAGACCTGCCAAATAAAAGTGTAAAAATTGCACTGACATATATTTATGGCATTGGTAGGACATCAGCATTAAAAATTTGTGAAACAACCGGAGTTGATCC
>WRCW01000058.1 GCA_009783755.1 Spirochaetaceae bacterium | reverse complement strand
TGGTCAAATTTCGACTTCTGCCTCTACAGCATCATTTTTTACTTCACTTGCCTCTTCGATGGAGCTATCTGCTTCTTCTTTGGATTCATCATTTTTCTTGAAAGGTTTAAATTCTACATGCTCAGCAACAATTTTTATTTTTGATTTATTTTTACCTTCCTGATCCATCCATCTATCCTGTTTAACTCTCCCAACAACACGCACTCCCCTTCCTTTTGTCAGGTGGTCTCTGCATGCTTCTGCAAGTTTTGCCCAGGTTTCAACATCTAGATATGAAACCTCATTTTGATATTCATCTTCCTGTTTATAATACCTGTTTGTTGCAATAGTAAATGAACAAATAGATGTTCCTTTAGAATTTTCTGTAAAGAGAGGATCTCTTGTAAGATTTCCTTCTACAAGTATTGAGTTAAGATTATTCATTTTTACCTCCGTTTTTATAAAAAGATTAA
Source organism: Spirochaetaceae bacterium (assembly GCA_009783755.1). Taxonomy (GTDB): domain Bacteria; phylum Spirochaetota; class Spirochaetia; order CADAEX01; family CADAEX01; genus WQTU01. The sequence continues at coordinate 10,800 of WRCW01000058.1, read as the reverse complement.
CTGTGTAATGATTTGACTTGATTCATAATTTTATGAAAAAAATTATAAAATAAGAGAAATGATTCAAAATTTTACCAAGCCAGACCATCACATTGCTGTTTGTAATCTGTTTTAAGATTAAAAAATGAGGAATTTTAAAAAATTTTTGTATTTTTACTTATTCAAATAAGTACGCAATTTGCTTAAAACATCAGATAAATTTAAAGGTTTCCCAACATGGCTGTTCATACCTGCAGCTAAGCATTTTTCAATATCTTCCCGAAAAACATTCGCAGTCATAGCAACAATTGGAATGGTTTTAGCTTTTGGAATATTGAGCCTTCGAATAGTCCGCGTTGCCTCATACCCATCCATTATGGGCATCTGCAAATCCATAAAAATCATATCGTACTTATCCGGTGATTCACTGAACATTCTTACAGCTTCCTCACCATTTTCCGCACAATCAATAGTAAGTAGCAAAGGTTCAAGCAATACTTGTACAATCTCACGGTTGATCTCAATATCCTCTGCGAGCAGAATATGTTTTCCTTCAAAATTTTCGTTGTTATCTGATTGTTCATCCAGCGGCTTTTGCTGAGGTGCTCCGTATATAATATTTATAACATCCATTATTTGAGAAGGGAATAACGGTTTTGGCAAAAATTTGTCAATACCTATTCTTTCAGCTTCATCTTTAAGAAAACTCCATTCAGTGGCTGACATCATAACAAAATGTGATTTCTCGGCTTTTGTCATCCTTGCTTTCAGGGTTTCTGCCAATAATAAGCCATCAATATCCGGCAATCGCCAATCCACAAAGTAAATATCATAAGCACCATTTCTCATTGTCATATGCAGTGCTTCCTCACCATTTTGGGCTGTATCGCATAATGCGCCAAACCCTTTGATGATATCTTTGAAATATTCCAAAATTGAGATGTCATCATCTATAGCAAGGATACGTGTTTTTCTCAAATCAGGAATTGTCCGTTTTTTTTCTGTACCTTTAACAGCCTGGATAGTAAAAATAAATGTAGCACCTGCTCCAAGCTTTGATTCAAGCCATATTCTACCGCCCATCTTCTCAACAATGTTCTTGGAGATTGAAAGCCCAAGACCAGTACCACCGAATTTCCTGGATGTACTGTTTTCAGCCTGATGAAAAGACTGGAACAAATGGGCCTGCTGTTCCGGGCTTATACCAATGCCTGTGTCAGACACAGAAAAGCGTATTGTACATAAACCATTTTCTTCTCCCAAATAATTTATATTAAGTTTGATAGATCCTTTTTCGGGCGTGAACTTCACAGCGTTTCCAATCAAATTTGTAATGACCTGCGTAAGCCGTTGTTCGTCGCTGACAAGGGTTTTGGGGATAGAAGGGTCGATGTATACATTAAAAACCTGATACTTTTCTCTTATACGGATATTATTAACACTAACGACCCGTTGAAGCATCCTTTCCAAATTAAACTCTATATATGATAATTCAAACTTGCCAGCTTCTATTTTTGACATATCCAAAATATCATTTATAATACCAAGCAAATGATTTGAAGCATCGCTGATTCTGCCCAGACAGTAATCCTTCTGTTCTATGTCAATTGATGTTTTCCCAATTGAAGTCATTCCAATGATTGCGTTCATAGGTGTTCGTATCTCATGGCTCATGTTGGCTAAAAATGCGGACTTGGCAACTGATGCTGACGCAGCTTCTGCCTGCTTTTTCGCCAGTAATTTTAAAAATACTATTAGTCCAAAGATGATCAGTAAAAGTAATACTGACACAATCATTGCCAGCCTGAATTCAACTGGATTGGATTCCCATACAGGCAACGCATGGTTAATGATTATGTGCCCGGCAGGCAGAGTCTTTACATCTATTTTATATTTTTTGGCTATTTTATAATCAAACTGCCATCGGTTAAGCAAAGATGAATCAAACATAATAGGAATTTCCGATAGGAGACTATCTCTTAGAATATCTACAGCCATAGAGGCAGCTAGAGAACTTTGCGCACTAGTTGCTGAAACCAGCCCGCCCAATGTTCCATGACCAATATACGAAGCAGTTAAACAAAAAACAGGTCTTTCAGATGCTGCCTCAACAATCTTTTGCACTTCAGCTTCAGAATAAAATGTGTTCATGCTATCTGAAAGATAATTTCCTATCAAAACCAGCGTATCTTTTCCAAAACCGCGTATATCCTCTATTATATCAGGCAACGGCTTATTTTCGCTAAATACAAACTCTGTTGGAAAATTGTTGGATTCAATGCTGTTCTGAAGAATTTCCCTCATTTTTGCACTTCTGGAGAGTATATAATCATTTAAGATAAAAATTCTCTTTGTCTTGGGGTATAGTCGAAGCATTTCCATGACAGTTTCATTAAAAGATATTGTTTCAAAAATACCAGTGATATACTCTTTAAGACCATGGAGTATTGAGGTATCAGAATCATTGACCCCACAAAATACAACCGGTACCATGGGAAACAACATATAGTAATTATTAAGTACGAATTTTAATGCTTCATTATCAGAAGCAATAATCAAATCAGGACTACGTTCAATATAATAAGCACGGATTATATCTGAGTTGATGGATATAAAGCTGGCACGGTTGTGGTTTTCGTAGGAATTTAAATTGAAATTTCTGTAATCCACTCTTGTATTATGTTCAAGTGATTGACGGATAGCCTCTATTTGGCGATGCTCCCGCTCAATCTGCATATTATAAGAGCTTATATGCAGTACAAGTTTCTTGCTACTTTGTGATTGACGACTGCTTTTAATCGATTCCATAGTACCATCAGCAATCATTTTACGATAAGTTTTTTCAAGCAAAGGAACCAAATATTCGTGATCCCTGTTTACATAGCTATAGCATGGGAGACGCTCAATAACATTGATTTTTTTTATACCCATAGGGAGCTTAAATTCATAAGCCATACGGGGAAGGACAACGACATCTGCATCATTATTAAGTAAAACTTCCCATGCTTCATCAAGTTCATTTACAGCAATGAGTTTAGAGGCTCCAGCCCGCGGAGCATTAACTGCAATATACTGATTTTGCCAGCGATAGCATAACCTTAATCCAGCCAGATCGCTCCATGTTGAAAACTGATATAAATCATCGTTGCGAATAAAAGCAGTAAATTCTACATACTCAATAGGTACAGGAACTTTCAATAAATTTGGATATCGCAAATCCCATCCATCGGTCTGGAACGGTAAAATCGCAGCATCGCCATAGTTTACATCAGCTATGGAAGTACGCATTCCAGTCACCTTTGAAACCATTTGATATCCGGATCGTTTTAGAGCTGTATACACTATCCGGCTTAAGATGATCGATTGATCATCACTAAATGCAACTTTGACTGTTGGTTGATTAGCTTGCTGTGCCAAAACAGGCGGTTGCACATAAGATATACAGAAAATAATGAATAGAATGCTTAGAAATAGCTTTGTTTTATTTTCCCATACAAAGCCCCTTTCTAAGTAATTTTTTAATTTTATTGCTGCAATTTTTTTCATATTTTCACTTTTTATTGTAACTAACAGTACATTATATATTCTTTAACACTAAAAAGCATAGATATATTTAAATTGTTCTAAATCATGGTAAATATAGAACATTAAATATAATTTTGAGGGAAAAGCATGGAAAAAGCAAGTGAAATAATCACAGGTCAATTTGACAAAAAAAAATAGACAAGCTAGAATTAAAGAACCTCGAAGGTTGAGTAATGGATTTACACATGCTCCAGCATTTTAATCGGGGTATAAAAACAATAAAAGAGGTTAATAATGAATTATATTTTTTCAAACAAATCAGGTACCAAATTATCCAGTCTATATACTGTTTTTTCCCTGTTTTTTCTTACTATTCTATTATTAGTAATTTCATCCTGCGAGTTCGAAAGACCATATATTAAATCAACAGAACCCATGCTGCAGGAAACAGAGGTAAATGGAGTATATGTGGAGTGCAAATATATGAATTATCGCGATCTTGAAAAAAAGCATGGTTATAAGGCAAATCCATTTCTTCCTCCGGATTTAGCTCTAACTCCAAAACAAACAATAGTTTTTGATCTTAAAATAATAAATAATGACGACGCTCCTGTATTGCTTAATATCAAGGATGTTGACCTCCTTTTTGGGGATACAAGATATAGTCCAATGAGTCCTGCTGATATGCAAGATAAAATCGAGGAATATGCAGAACGAAATGAAAATTTGGAAGAAAATAGAGTTGCAAAAAGATTTATGTTTCCTTATATAAAAAATATTGGAGGAAATAAAACAGAATCAGGATATCTTGTATTTATGGGTGGTTTTAGAGGAAGAAATATTCCAACAGAACTCTCTCTTACATTTACAACTCTGGATAAAAACATTGCTGCAGAGATCAACTTCACTTACACTTTAACTCTGCTGAAAAAGTAGGTCTTTTATGAATAATATTCGAAAGCTTTTATATATTATATCCCTTTTAACACTCACTTTATTGCTTTTTACAGGGTGCAGCTTTACTCCAGAAGATACTCCTGAAAGAACTTTTATAATTTCCGGGAAATTTACAAAAAATGGTATTGCAGGAAGTGGGGATGTGTTTTTTAAACTTGCGAACAAAGGCAATTACAGCAGGTCGCCAGAAGGTCCAAACAGAGTAATAACCTATGAAAGTTACTCTATTGAAGGAGAGCTCCAGGATAATGGTCTCACAATAAAGCTTAAAGGGAGCTATGACCCCTTTGAAATGCAATATACTGTTTCTGCAGATACATCTACTCTGCGATATGTTATTAATGGGTTCCTTAATTCAAATGGTAATTTTAAAGAAGCCACTGCCACTGTCCTGGTTAAAACTGGAGACAACTGGCCTGTTCTTGATTTCTCTGTTGCTTCAGAAACAGTAACCATTACAGGTACTGCGATTGATTCTGACAATATTGGAATACCTGATTTTGCTCTTGGTTTGTGGCGCCGCAACAGTTCGTTTTTTTTCAGTGGCCTTACCTATATTGTAAGTCCATTTAGCTATATCTTAAATGAGACTATTTCATATGATGACTATGTAGATTATTACACATTTTATCAAACTATAGTTAAAGTAGTTGATAAAACAGGTTATTATGATTTTATTGTAGCTTATTCTGTAGGGGCAACCACCAAATATGAAAAATACAAAGTTGAATTTTCCAAAGGAAACAGCCGTATGATTATAGTAAGTTATCTCAATGGGAATAAGCTAGATTTTAACACCATTGCTGCTGCTGAGGCAACAACATCGCTTGACACAAATCCTTTTAGAATACAAACCTTATCAAGGTAAAACTTCAATTTAAACACAATTTCTGTTAAAAAATGCCAGAACTTAATCCGTATACAAAAAAAAGAGCAGCCTAGGCTGCTCTTTATATTTTCCCGACTTGTCGGGATATCATTAACAATTAGAAACTGGTATTAACTCTGAAAAGAAGTCCGCCCTTCCATCCACCAACATATGGTGAACTACCATAAGGTCTGTCGCTTGGTGCGCCATTTCCATCAATTCCAAAACCACCAAGTCCCCAAGTATCAGTTGCATACACTCCGTCAACTTTGTCATTAAGAATTGCATAGCCAAGAGAATAACTAACTTTGCCAGGTTTTACAACAACGCCAAATTCAGCGCCCAAGAATGATTCATCATTACAAGCATCTTTAGCATAGTCGCCAAAAGCAAATTTTCCGCCAGCCTGGATATCAAGGTATTTGGTTACTCCATATTTTACAGAAAGAGCAAGCTGTCCTAAGTAAGTCTTATCTTCGCCAAAAGTATCTTTGCCAGTCATAAAACCCATAAAACCAAGACCAAAATCTGCTCCAAAAGCATTTAAACCAGCTAATACTTTAAAAACAGTCATATCCCAATTGTCGCCTGGAAAATTGAACATATTAACAACACCGGCAACTTTAAGTTTCATATCATCGATTTTCTGTGCAAATTCAACTTCTGCAACAAAAGCTCTATGACTTTCAGCATCTCCATCCTGGATAAAATAAAGTTCTACCCAAATTGGTGCAAAATCAATACCTGTACCAACAATAAAGGATGAAGGATTATCTTTATAAGATGTGCTTTCATTAAAAGCATAAAAATCAAATGCAAAATAGGGTTTTACGATTCCCTGAATATCAAAATTGATTTTTGCTGCCAAGTCTCTCTTAATTAAAAGACCCTGGCTGCCTGCGCCATAAATCATGTAGTCTAATTTATTAAATCCGCCAAAAGCATCATAACCAACCTGTGTTTTGAGTCCTACAACATCTGCAAAGTCAAAATATTTTGCCCAATCTGTTGTTACAACTGCTCTGTGAACATATACACCAACCCACTGATGGTCGCCATATCCGAATTCCCCAAGACCGCTTGGGTTACCACCACGAAACAATCCTCCAAAGAATCTGTAAGCATCATCTTTCGCATGGGGAGTATTAGTTCTACTATCAGCATTTGTGCCAATTTCTCTGTGTCTAGAACCTCTATATTCCATTGCAAAGGTGTTATACTCATCAATGCCTGCATTGAAATAGACTCTTGTTCTATCAAGTCTTGCTAAGTAATTTTCACCATCAATGTCCCATATAGCACCAATTCTAAATGCGCCTGACAGTGTTACATCTGCCATAACAGGTACAGTAAAAATTGCAAGAGCTAGAACGATTAAAAGATATTTTTTCATCTTATCTCTCTCCTTTTAAAATTTGGGATACAAATCCACGACTTGTATAAATTCCCTTAAAAATATTTCTCAATCTTGATTATAGCAATGTTAAATTTTTTAGTCAAGAAAAATTTATTAATTTATAAATATTAAAATTATCTTTATTCTGGCAGAAAAAATTATGAAATACACAACGCTAGCAGAAATGTTATATCATATCATCAATTTTTTATAATCATTTCGCATAATGAGGGACACTATTCGCCTACTATACCCGCTTTAAGGCAACATAAAGAAAAGTGGAGCTTGTACAAGCTAGTAAAAACAAAAAGATAAATAAATTTATTATTAATTAGCTATTAAAGCTAATATTAAAAAGCAAAATATTACTTTTAAGGCTAAATTTCTTGTTTTTTATGAAAAACAGAAGGTTTTTATGGGTTTTCTATTAAAAATCTTTATTGCTCTGCCTTAATTTGAAGATAATTAAGTCTGGATTTTCTCTGCCACTACCACAAGTGGCTGGTTTACTTTTAAAAACTAACCACACAATAGGTAGTGTGGTATAAATTTTTAAAAAAACAGACTATCGTGCGATAGTTTGTTGAGCTTTTCTATATTTGAAGTAATATATATAAGAGATACAGAGAGCAGTATCATGACTACTTCCAAAGTCCTCTAAATAACGATATGTTGACAAAAATGCCTTAAAAACGATAAAGTATTGTGGCGTAAATTCGGTCAAAAATTGGATACTATTATGTTGCGCTAAAATCAAATAAAATTTTTATTTTATCTAAGGAGAACTTTTTATGTTTTTTCAGAATATGCTGGAAACTGTCGGCTTTTTGAATATTTCAATACCACAGATAGTTATGATAGGGCTTTCATTTGTTTTAGCTTATCTTGGAATAGTAAAAAAGCATGAGCCTTTGCTTCTTATACCCATCTCGTTTGGAATGTTGATTGCCAACTTTCCAATGGCAGGACTTTCTGCTTATTGCTCTCCAAATATGGTACTTGGTGTAGATGATGCAGGAAGGGATATTTTAGCAGTTTGTAATGCCTGCGGAGGTTTTCATTCTGAAGGTGGTTTAGTTTATCATCTATATAAATCTGTAAAATTGGGCATTTTACCGCCCCTTATTTTCATTGGTCTTGGAGCTATTACTGATTTTAGCCCAATAATTGCAAATCCCAGATATTGGTTCATTGGTGCAGTTGGCGGACAGCTTGGAATTTTCACTGCTCTTGGCCTTTCAAAATATTTAAGTCAGTTGCTAGCCCCTCTTGTTAGCGCATTTAGCTGGGCTAACAGTTTTGATGGTAAGCCTTTTCAGGCTTTTACATGGAAAGAATCTGCATCAATCGGTATAATCGGCAGTTCTGATGGTCCAACAACTATTTATACAGCAATAACCCTTGCCCCGCATATTTTGCCTACTATAGCAATAGCTGCCTATTCATATATGGCTCTGGTTCCACTTATTCAGCCTCCGATCATGAGGCTTCTTACTACCAAAAAAGAACGTGTTATTGTAATGCCCACACCAAAAGAGGTAACCCAACGCCAAAAAATCGTGTTCCCAATTGTAGTGGCATCGGTTTGCTTATTAGTAGTTCCTGCTGCAGGACCTCTTATTGCAATGATGATGTTGGGAAATCTGATCAAGGAAGTTGGTGTAATAGAGCGTGTTAGCAAGGCATTGGGCGGCGACTTTTTAAGTATTTGCACAATGTTTATAGCTTTGTTGATTGGAGTAACATCCACTGCCCAAAGAATGGTTAATTTCCAGACTATATTAATAATTATAATGGGTCTTTTGGCTTTTATGTTTGGAACTGTTGGTGGTGTTCTTACTGCTAAAATATTAAATGTGATTACAGGCGGTAAAGTAAACCCATTAATTGGTAATTCCGGCGTTTCTGCCATGCCTATGGCTGCCAGAGTTTCTCAGAAAATAGCTCAGGAATACAATCCGTCAAACTACGTTATAATGCATGCAATGGGACCGATTTTGGCCAGTACAATAGGTTCTGCAGTAATGGCAGGCATATTGATTTCTCTGTTCCGATAAAATAGATATAGAATATAGAACAAAAATACCGGTATGTTTTTAAACATTACCGGTATTTTTTTTGGGGATGTATAATGTTTTGGACTTGTTAAGAAATTGAGTCAGTTACTGGTCATGTGCTTGTTAGCTTTTCGGCTATTTTAATTTTTATTCTCTTCAATTACTTTAATTATTTCATCATAATTTTTTTCTAAAATGTAAATAGCTACAGATCTCTCAAATCTTCTTAAAAGCAAAAAATTCAATACATAATTAGTTTCAATATAATATGGTATTTTTTTCTCATCAAATAATGTTTTTAGATGCAGAAAATCTGATTCTTTTGATATGTTGGATAATTTCTTTTTTTTTGCCCCGCTTTTAACTTCTTTAAAAAACAATTCACCCATCTCATTTCTTGTTTCTTTATTTACATTTTTTACATCATTTATTATTTCATTTATACTTTTTTTTGAAAAAATGATCCAAAAACCAAGGAAAATTATCAGTAATATTATAAGAGTTAATAACATAAATATCTCTAAATTATTTTTATAATAAAACAAATATTATATCAATATTTATGATAAACTCTTAATGTTTCAATTTAAGAAATTATGATAAAGCACATACTTTTTGATGTTGATCAGACTTTATACCCAGCCTCATCTCTTGTTGAAAAAGAGATGGTAAAGCGTATGAATAGTTTTGTATCAGAATATCTTGGAATTTCGATTGAAGAAGCTATGTTTTTAAGGGCAAATAGGGATAAAAAATATAATTCAACACTTGAGTGGCTAAGGGAAGCCAAAAAGCTTGATGAGCCCAAATCTTTTTTTTCAGCTGTTCATCCTGTGGATTTTGAAAATTATTTTCCTAAAAACCCTGCTTTGATTAGTCTGCTTTCAAGAACAACTGTTCCATGTTCAATTTTTACAAACTCATGGCAAAAACATGCAGAGAATATTTTAGAATACCTTGAAATATCCGAATTTTTTTTAAACATTTTTGATATTGTTTTTAATAATTATCTTGGAAAGCATCATGTTCGTGCATTTACAAATGTTCTAAATTTTCTTGGCCTTAAGCCGGAAAACGTGCTTTATATCGATGATAATAAACAATTTACAGATATTTTTTACTCTCTTGGCGGGAATTCGGTTCTTGTAGATGAATCTGATGAATATGGAAAGATAAAGTATGAAAAAATATGTTATATAGAAGAAATAGAGCCTATTTTGGAGAAATATGAAGCAATCAAGCTATAAAACTCATCTCTGTTATAACCTACGTCCGAGCTGCACTCGCTAAGTCCTCGCAGCCCTGCGTTTTATCGCGACATCCCTGTCGCTAAGACGCTGCGGACTGCGCCATGGACGGCAGCGCCCCGCACCAGCCATGGATGGCGATTGGTGCGGGGCGCTCGGCATCTCGGTCTTCGGTTAGTCCAGTGCAGTGTGCTGCCACAACATGTGTCCTCATTTTTTTGCCAGTAGGTGAACGGGTACCCATTCGGGGCATTTGGCGCCAGATTGTCAAACGCCAACTCTGCTCCCGAATGGGTGGATTCACATACTGGCGCAATCAAGGTAGTCGCACGATTGTGAAAAACTTGATGACATCGCTCTTTTTATTATTTATAATATAAAAAATAACTTTTTAAAGGAGCTTATAATGAGTTTTATTGAGTATATTGAGGCAAGGGAAATTCTTGACTCAAGGGGCAACCCAACTGTAGAGGTAGATGTTTTTCTTGAAGATGGGTCATTAGGCAGAGCTGCAGTGCCTTCAGGGGCATCAACAGGAGAACATGAAGCTGTAGAATTAAGAGACGGCGATAAGAAAAGATATATGGGCAAAGGTGTTTTAAAAGCAGTAGAAAATGTTAATGAAAAATTAGGTCCTGAACTTGAAGGGCTTGATGCACTTGATCAGGTTGAAATTGACAGAACAATGATCGAACTTGATGGCACAGAAAATAAAAGCAATCTTGGAGCAAATGCCATACTTGGTGTTTCTATGGCTGTTGCAAGAGCTGC
>WRCW01000057.1 GCA_009783755.1 Spirochaetaceae bacterium | reverse complement strand
CTATTTTCGTTATCCACATATACTGCGGCATTTCTTTGTTTATTTCCGCTACATCTTTTTTAAGTATTTCATAAATTTCTTCTTTAGAATGTTTATTTCTTAATTCTTCTGATGGATAAAACATTACCTCAATCTCTTCGGATTTATTTTTCTTGTCTTTTATATATCCACGTACAAAAACCTGTTCGGCATTTTCACAAAGCTGGAACCTGTCTTCTACTTCTTCGGGAAAAACCTTTTTTCCCCCTTCGGTAACAATCACATTTTTTTTCCTTCCCGTAAGATACAGGTAGTTTTCGGAATCCAGATAACCCACATCGCCTGTATGGAAAAAACCATCTTCCATTAAAACCTCTTTTGTAGCTTCAATGTTATTATAATACCCCTTCATCACCATAGGGCCTCTTACAGCGATCTCGCCCCTCCCATCACTATCTGGGTCTATTATTTTTGTCTCCATGCCAGGAATCATTTTTCCAACTGATTTTATTTTAAAATGTTCTATTGGGTTTAATGCAATAATCGGAGATGTTTCTGTAAGTCCATAACCCTGAACAAAATCTATTCCAAGCTGGTTATATATTTTAAATGTTGAAGGATTAAGAGGGCCGCCACCGCTTATACAAATTCTTATTGAAGAAAGAGAAGCTTTCTCAAGAATTGACTTGAAAAGTTTTTTTCCTATATTTTTTCCAAATAATTTTTTTATAAGACCGCTGATAAATAAAAGAAATTTAATAATGCCATATACAATAATTCCCTTTGCCCTTACTCCTTTAAGAATTCCTTTTAATACCCTGTTAAAAAGCATTGGCACTCCCAGGAGCATGGTAATCTTACCCTGCTTTAACTCCTGAAGCATTTGTGATACAACCAGCTTGGAAGCAAAAACTACTTCTGCTCCAACTACTATTGTTTCTATAAAAACAGCAAGCATTGTATAGGAGTGGTGGAGAGGAAGGATCGCGTAAAAAGTATCCTCATGAAGTATGGTTAAATTCATCTGGGCAAGAAGAGCATCCTTAACCAGATTTGAATGGGTAAGCATGACGCCTTTTGGGTTCCCTGTTGTCCCTGAAGTAAAAAGAATAGCAGCTAACTCATCAGGTGTAGTAAAAACAGGTTTCTCAAGAGCTTTTGCTTTCATACCAAGAATATAATTGGGTTTTTTATCTGATAAAGATAATTTTACAAACTCTTTTCCCTGCGCTTTTCCCAACTCGTCATATTTCTCTTCATCAATAATCAATACTCTTGCATCAACAAAAGATATAATATTTTCCATTTCCGATTCGTGAAGCTGATAATCCAATGGAACAACTATTCCCCCTGCTGCAAGAATAGCAAGATATGATACTGCCCATTCAGATGAGTTTTTTCCTGTAAGAACTACATGTTCCCCTTTTTTAACTCCCTTATCTATGAGAACTCCGGCAAATTCATAAATTAAATTTTTTGCTTGACTGTATGTAAAAGCTCTCTTTTCAGGATGAAAAGAGGTAAAACAATTGCTATCAGGAAATCTTGCTTCTGAAACAAGAAATGCTTCTATAACTGTGGGAACATCGCCATTGAAAATCTTTCCTCGAAAATCTTCCAGATATGTAAATGTGCGGTACATAAAAAACCTCTCTTTAAAATACCTGATGTAAAGTCCTATCAAATATCATAAAACTGAAAAACATAAAAAGTTATTTGCATTTAACTTTACAAGCGGAATTCTTTTTATAGTCTACCATAATTAAATTCATTGGCAAGAATATAAATTGTAGAATTTCCAAAAATTTAACAGTTTAAGCTATTAAATTACAAGATATTTATCTTTTAGCAATATAATAAAAAAAGGATTGGACCCTGTTCAATACAGAATCCAATCCTTTTTAAAGGTAAAATCATACTATTTTAAGCCTTTGACAAGGCAAAGGTTATAGATATTTAGATGAAAATTCCTTATATAATCTTCCAAGCTCTTTTGCCCACTCCTCACTCTCCTGAATCTTTAGTTTTTTACAGTCATATCCCATAAGCTGTTTCATAAGAGTGCTGTTCTTTTCTGCAAATATTATTGTTCCATCGTCCCGCATTTCCTCTATACCCTCAAGTAGAGAACTTTCTTCATTTATCTTTTTGGCTTCCTCCATAGTAACCCCGTCCGGAAGAACTATAGTAACCCCGTTTCTTCCAATTCTTCCAGGGTAGCCGCCAATGAGTTTTCCAGGTCCTGCAATACAACTACTAAGTTCATTTGTATCATTATAAATTGCCATCATTTTCTGTACTGCTGATGAAGCTACTATATAGTGGCCATCTGGTCTTCCTGGTCTCTTTGCTGTCCGTATAACTTCTTTCCACAACTCTTGAATGTTAAACTCTTTTGATACATCATTTCCATCTACAAGTATTTTTAAATAACTTCTTCCACCGCCTTCATGTCCTTCCCTGACTATCCAGTACTCTGCATAATGGTGCTGTATCAAAAGGCATGTAACGCTTTTCATCGGAACACCAAGTTTATCTGAGACTACTTTCTTGATCTGTGGGATAACAAGCTCTCCGTTACCAATTCCTGATACAGGATACTGACACACTTTGCTTATTGCAGGGTTTACAGCATCCGGGTATGCTCCGTTTACAACCTTTGTATCTATTCCTGATTTCTCTACAGCAAGCATAAGTTTGTAGCATAATGTAAGATGCATGGGGATCCATATTCCGTAAGATATTTCCTGTATTTTTTTATGTATCTCTTTGGGAAGAAGCTCAACCATCCAATAGGACTGCAGGCTTGTTGAGTTGAAAATAACAGCAGGGTTATACTTAGCAAGGGTTTGTGCAGTCTGGTCAATATTATTAAGGTCTATAGGGGTAAAAACAATATTTGGATAATACCCTTCCATGGCAGCGCCGAATAATGCATTATTGACCTTCTGTTTTCCATACTCAACATTAAAATCAGCGGCAATGATGCGGCCCATGCCAGGTCTTCTTGCAAGAATTTCCAAAGCTTTGCCACCTATTTCGCCAAGACCTATAATCATCAGCGACTCGCCATTTCTTTTGCTCTCATTACAACAACTCATACTTTTTCTCCTTCCCTAAATATAATTTAGTTATTTTTTATTTTAAACATCTTTTTATCATATTAGCATTAAAACAAATTCAAGTAAAAGATATTTTTACTTTTTGTCGAAATACTTAATTAACAACATTCACTGGCTTGCCTGCTAAAAATTCCTGTATGTTATTCACTGCCATTTCCAATAACCGGCGCCGGCTTTCCAGAGGCACCCATGCATTGTGTGGGGTTATAAAACAATTCTTTGCCTTAAGTAGGGGGTTGTCTCCCTTGATCGGCTCAATAGCAACCACATCCACACCAGCAGCATAAACCTTACCTGAGTTAAGAGCATCTGTCAGATCCTGTTCAACAATAAGCGCGCCTCTTGCAGTATTGATGATAATAACACCATCTTTCATTTTAGCAATGCTTTCCCGGTTGATAATACCCCGGGTTTCGGGAAAAAGGTGACAATGAAGGGAGATCACATCTGAGCGGGCAAAGAGTTCTTCTTGGGAAACATAGGTGGCAATTTTTGCTCCCTCCTCACTGGGAGTTTTGCTGCTGGTGATCACCTCCATGCCCAGGGCTTTTGCGATCCTGCCTGTGCATTGTCCTATCCGACCAAAGCCAATTATCCCCATGGTTTTGTCTGCAAGCTCTATGAGTGGATAATCCCAGAAGCAATAGTCGGGATTGCTTTCCCAGCGCCCTTCTTTTACTGCCAGGTCGTGGTGACCTACGCGGCCGCATATTTCTAGAAGCAGTGATATAGCAAACTGAGCAACTGCTTTTGTTGCGTAGGAAGGGATGTTCGAAACAGGTATTCCTTTTTCCCTGGCTGTTTTGCAATCTATAACATTGTATCCTGTCCCAAAAGCGCCAATGTATTTAAGATCAGGAGAACTCTCTATGGCTTTTTTTGACACTGGAACTTTATTGGTGATAACTGCATCTGCTCCTGCGATACGCCGGATAATTTCAGCCTCGTCATTAATTGGGGTACGATCGTATACTGTAAGTTCACCCAGTTTTTTAAAATCTTCCCACGAAAGATCTCCTGGATTTGCTGTATACCCATCCAGAATAACGATTTTCATAGCAGCCTCCTAAAAAATCCGGTTTAATGATAAATCCGGAAATATTACTCTCGAGAAAGGCAAGAAGCTTATAATTATCTCTTAGTTTACTACATTCACCGGCTTTCCGGCAATAAACTCCTGTAAGTTATTTACCGCTATTTCCATTAGACGACCACGGCTCTCTTTTGGAGCCCAGGCAATGTGCGGTGTTATAATACAGTTCTTTGCTTTAAGCAGCGGATTATTTCCTTTGATTGGCTCAACAGAAACCACATCTATACCGGCAGCGAAAACCTTACCGGAGTTTAGTGCATCCGCAAGATCTTGTTCAATGATAAGAGGTCCCCGGGAACTATTGATTATAATAACCCCATCCTTCATTTTAGAAATGTTTTCTTTATTGATAATACCTTGAGTTTCCGGAAAAAGGGGACAGTGAAGAGAAATTACATCTGAGTTGGAAAAAAGTTTTTCAAGAGAAACATAGTCAGCAATTTTTGCTCCTGCATCATTAGGCATTCCATCAAAGGCAATTACTTTCATGCCCAAAGCTTTTGCGATTCTGCCCGTACACTGCCCTATGCGGCCAAAGCCGATTATTCCCATGGTCTTTCCTGCAAGCTCTATGAGCGGATAATCCCAGAAACAAAAATCCGGGCAGCTTTCCCATCGCCCTTCTTTTACTGCCCAATCGTGGTGCCCAATATGGTGGCATATCTCAAGAAGAAGCGCTATTGCAAACTGCCCTACTGCATCTGTTCCATAGGTAGGAATGTTTGTTACTGGAATTCCTTTTTCCCTGGCTGCCTTGTAATCAACGATATTATAACCAGTTGCAAGAAGGCCAATGTATTTAAGATCAGGAGAACTCTCTATGGCTTTTTTGGACACAGGAGTTTTATTGGTGATAACCACATCTGCTCCTGCCATTCGTTGGATAATTTCAGCCTCGTCATTCAGGGGAGTACGATCATACACTTTAAGTTCCCCAAGTTTTTCAAAACCTTCCCATGAAAGATCTCCTGGGTTTTCGCTGTACCCATCCAGAATGACGATTTTCATAGTGTTCTCCTTATATTAGATCTTGTAATAAACACTTGTGAATCCTGTGTGGTTATTCGTTACTCTTTTACTATATGACCATACACAACGTCATATTTTCCATCTTTCTGATAATCCGGTTGCATTACACAATTATATGCATACTTTGTTAATGTTGCGATATCAAAAACAGGTTTTTTTATCATTTGCTGTATTTTATAACTAAAGGGGGGAAGATCTGTGCACTCAATAACCAAAGCGCCAATAGGATTATTATCGAAAAGCTCTTTAACAACTCCCAAAACTTCTTGTTCAAGCTTTATAATATCAAGATCCAGTCTTAGTTTTTCAATAATTACTTCACTAAACTCCTGCTTGCCATCCATTCCCGCAACACATACCGGAACATTTTCAGCCCCAACTGCTTTTAAATGTTCAATGGTAAATGACTTTTGACTTGCTACCAATACTCCCACTTTTTGATCTTTGCGGATTATCTTATGCGCAAATGGTATTTGCAAAAGACTGGAAGTAAATACCGGAATATTAACAGCTGATGCAAGTTTATCCTGAAATAAGACTGTAAAACCACAACTGGCTGTAATGGCTTTTACCCCTTCTTTTTCAAGCTCTTTTGCCCCTTCGATAAAAGAATCAATAAGACCAGCCCCTTTTTGCTCTACAATTACTTTTGAAAAAGCCCCTTTTATTACTTTATAAGTAACAGGAAAATCAAAAGTTGTTGTATTTTTAATATGTCCGGGTAATTTATAGTAATAAGACTCAGAAGATAATACCCCTATTGCTGTGCCATAAATATTTGGTCCGCCTTTAATTATCATAATGTCTCCTCCTTAATAAGATTTATATGTATTATTTTGCAGTTATCACATATGGTCAAAATAAATAATTATATCATTATAATTGATTTATTTTATTTATAATATAATTGATTTATTTTATTTATCTGTTAAACTTAATATTATAATTTACATTCAATCCGGGTATAGGAATGAACCTGCATCATCTAAAAATATTTTTTTATATTGCAAAATTTGGCTCCCTAACCAATGCAGCTAAAGAATTGGGGCTAACGCAGCCTGCTGTTAGTCTGCAACTCAGCGATTTTCAAAAAAAATATAATTTCAAATTATTGGATATAAAAGAAAAAAAAGTATATTTAACAACTTTAGGAAAAGAGATATTCGAACGCAGCAGCACTATTTTTGAAATAGAAAAGCAGATAGATACTTTAATATCTGATTACCAAAATTCAAAAGCAGGCTTGATTACAATTTTTTCAACAGAACCTTTTTCTTACTACTATCTTCCGTCAATTATTTCGGAATTTATAAAAGAATTACCCAATATTATTCCTCATACTTTTACATATAACTCTGCAGAAATTGTCGAAAAAATAGCCAGCTTGATAAATGATATTGGGTTTATTGGATATAAAATAGAGCACCCTAAGCTTGTTACAAAAGAGTTATTAAGGGAGAGCCTTCATCTTATCTGCCATCCAAACCATTCATTATCAAAAAAGTGCGTTATTATGCCGCATGATCTTGAATCTCATAATTTTATTACTCAGGAAAAAGGGGCAGGAACAAGAAGATCTATTGAAAAATATGTTGAAGAACACAATATAAAATTAAATATTGTTGCAGAATTTAATTCTCCAATACCAATAATTGAAATGGTTAAGCAAAATCTTGGTATTTCAATTCTCTCAAAAAATGTTATAGAAGAAACTGTAAGGAAAAAGGAAATCTTCGCCATTCCCCTTTCCGGGGGTTGTTTTAGATATTTTTATATTGTTTATAATAAAGATAAATACTTATCTGATACAATGAAAGCATTTATAAATAAAACAGAAATGTGGTGTAATAATTATAATACTCAAAAGCTAAAAGAAATAGGTAAAAAATAGCCTTACGGAATCAAACTATTCCCGGTAAATTTACAAAAAATAACAATCTCTTTTTATAATTATAATTCTTCTACATTAGAATCAGAACTATTATCCAGAACATTTTTTTTATAAAAGTCCAATGCTGTAAGCCTGAGCGATACACTATCTTCGTTCGACTTACCTGCCTGAAAAGATTTTAGAACCGTAATAAAATTATCAATAAGCCCTTTTCCTGCCTTCATACCTAATTCAGCAGCCTCAGCGCTTACTTTTTCAAGCTTTTCCATTGTTACAGGGGTTATTTTACTTAAACCCGAAGCATTGATATCTGAAATAATTGTATCCAATTCCTGGCACAGTTGTTTTTCGCTACCCATAACCTTTTCCTGCTTTCATAAAATGTAATTATAATCATATTATTATAACATTTATCTATTTTTACGCCATAAAAATTTATTAATAATATATGTTATTCTTATTTTAGGCTATATTTTTTATAAAATCTTTTCTAAAATAATGCTTTTTGCTAAATATGGCATTACCGCATTAAGATTATGGAATTCTTCTTGCATCCATATCCCGCTTGTATTGATCCTTTGCAAGCCTTGAACCAGTAGGTGTTGTGGTACAACCAATACCTTTACATGGGCTTACAATTTTTCCTACTTCTTTTAAAGCCAGGAACATATCATCAAATGGGATAACAGCATCATATCCAGCCATAATTGAATTTGCAGAAACCACAACTGTTGCTGTTGCGCTCATATTTCTTGCTATACAAGGAACCTGAACCAAGCCTGCAACAGGATCGCAAACAAGCCCTAAAAGAGCTTGTAATGTCATTGAGGCAGAATCACATGATTGCTTTGGAGAACCACCCAGCATTTGTACCAGAGCGCCTGCTGCCATGGCAGCACCACAGGCTATTTCTGCCTGACAACCCATCTGACCACCGGAAAATGTATTATCTTTTGTCATACATATTCCTATAATTCCTGAAGCAAGCAGCGCTTTTGCCATTGTATCGTTATCTGCTTTTAAATATTTTCCGGCACTGTATATTACTGCAGGAACTATCCCGCAAGATCCGCCTGTAGGGATACAAACAATCAGACCGGAAGCATTGCTGAATTCCATAACTGCTAAAGAAACAGGAACAGCAATATCAAGAACTCCCATTGGCAAAACATTTTTTGTATTGAACTTTTCTGAAATTTCCTTTGCTTTGGGAGTCATTATCCCATTCATGTTAAAATCACTTTTCATCCCTTTTTCAATAGAATCCAGAATTATTTGCCAAAGTTTTTTGGCATAATCAAGAATCTGTTTTTCTGTCCAGTTACAAAGCGATTTTTCATACTCTACAGCAGCTTGCCACAATTCAAAATTATTTTTATCTGCATAAGAAATCATTTCTTCCGCAGAAGTAAATGGTGGTTTTGCTTTTTCAGCAACAATGACAGGATATACAGGATCAAGAGCAGATATTTTTATAATTTCATCTTTATTACTTAACTGCGCTGTCAAATTTTTATTAAATGGACTCCTGCTTTTAAATTCAATTAGAGATAGGTTTTCTGATCCTTCTATCAAATAGAATTCTGTGGAACTATTTTTTTCCAATAAAGTATCTGCTATTTGTTTTAATTTTTCTGCAGAGGTTTTTTTTGTGAAAATCAACAGTTCGTAATAATCACCTTCTATTGAAACAGGACATCCGTTAATCGCTAACAATTTTATTGCCCCACCTCCTATTGAGTCAGCAATAACAGTGAGTTTGCTGCTATCTTTGCAAGTTATCTCTATCCAGCTCCCTTTTATTGTGCCTGTGCCTTGCCATGATTTTGTATCAAAAGAAATAGAAAGGGCTGCATCAGAAGCATATTTATATGCATTATCAAAATCAGGTTCAGTTATAGATCTTCCCAATAAACCATTAGTAAAAGCCAGATCGCTTTTCATCCCTAAATAAGTTCTTGCAAAACTCGTTGCTGCAGCAAGCTTTACAGTAACATTTTTTGGGATCCCATCTGCAAGCTGATGAATAAGTTTTCCTGTTCTGAATAACGCAGCAGTATTTGAACTTGATGGCCCTACGGTTACAGGACCTAGCGTGTGATTAAAAATTGTAGGGTAAATATCCATAATATGTCTCCAAACAAATTATAAGTCCTGGTTTCAAAAAGGGATAATTTATTTATTCTGAGCAATCTGTGCATAAAAAAAGCTGATGACCTTATAAGTAAGATAAATACAAAAGCAATAAAGCTTTAGAAAATTTGACTTATAAAACAAAACGATAAAAGATTATAATGAAATATTTCACAAATATAATTATATTGCTGATTGGATGAAAGGAGCATATGAAATGAGTAAAATCCAAATAAGATATATATCTCATGATGATATATTATCTATGAATATTGATTTTAAATTTGTTGTTGATACAGTAAAAAAGGTATTAATTGAACATGCTGCCGGATTTTATGATAATCCGCCAAAACCTGCAGTTCATCCAGACCCACTCTCTTTTTTCCATGCAATGCCTTCATATTTGCCAAGACTTCATGCAGCAGGGATAAAATGGGTAAGCGGGTTTTCCCTAAATCCGGCAAAAGGGCTTCCTGCTGTTACAGGCATTATTGTAATGAATGATGATATAACAGGTTTTCCAATTGCTGTTATGGATTGCGCATGGTCTACAGGAATAAGAACAGGAGCTGTATCTGCTGTTGCTGCGCAATATCTTGCAAGAAAAAATTCAGAAGTTTTATCAATTATTGGAACTGGAATTCAGGGAAGAATACATGGAGCTTTTCTAAAAACAGTAATAGGTTCGCTTAAAACATTAAAAGTATATGATATCAATAAAGATATAATAGAAAGTTTTAAAAAATATGTTAATGAAAAAACCAAAATTGATATTATTGTGGAATCTTCTTATGAAAACGCAATAAGAGATGCTGATATAATAGTAACATGCACAGGAAAACTTTCAGAACCTGTTTATAATAAGGAATGGGTAAAACAAGGGGCTCTTGTTCTTCCTGTACATACTTGCGGATGGACTAAGGATTTTCCTTATACAGCAGATAAATTTATTGCAGATGATTGGATCCAGCTTAGGGATTCACATGCTATCCCTTCCGGTTATTATAAAACCCTTCCGGAACCCTACTGCGAGCTTGGCAAAATAGTAGCCGGAGAAAAGCCAGGCAGAGAAAACGATAAAGAGATAATTCTTTGTCATAATATGGGAATCGCTCTTCATGATATTGCTTTGGCGCAGGAAATCATAAAAATAGCAGAAAATAAAAATATAGGAACCATGTTACCATTAATGGATTTTAGCAAAAATGTAGTTTAAAAATAATTATTTTTTTAGGAGGATTTAATGAAAAAAATTATTCTGACAATTGCCATTATTTGTTTGGCAATGGGATCTGTTTTTGCAACCGGCTCAAAAGATAAATCTGAAACCCAAAAAATGACATCTGCTGTTATGGGGACAGGGAGCATGGGCGGAAGCTCACATGCAACAGCTTCGATGATTGCAACACAGATAAAAAAACATACTCCTGAGCTTACTATTACTGTTCAGGCAGGAGGCGGCAGCGCAGAAGGCATACGCCTTATTAGACAAGGAGAATATCAATTCGCATTTATAAACAGCGCAATGATAGTTTATTCTTTCAATGCCCAGGCAGAGTTTGCAAAAGATCAGCCTTATAAAGATATAAGATTTGTATGTAACTTATATCCAGCTGTAGCTCAACCTATTGTAAGAAAAGACAGCAATATTAATAGCTATACTGATTTAAAAGGAAGGATCTTCTCCGGCGGCTCTCCCGGATCAGGTGACCTTGTAATGTTTGAAGAAATATTCAATTTTTATGGATTAACTACAAAAGATATGGACTGGCGACCACTTTCAAATACAGAAAGAGTAAGTGCGTTTAAAGACAGACATATACAATCCGGTGGATGGGTAACAACTGTACCAGCAGGAAATATTCTTGAAATAGCAGCAGGTACTCCATTAAGAATTCTGGCTATTGATAAAGTAGATGATTTTCTAAAAAAATATCCTTATTATTCAAAATTTATAATCTCAAAGGGGATATACAATGGTGTTGAGGAAGATGTTGTATCAGCTTCTGTTGGACAGATAATTGCATCAAGGGCAGATGTTCCGGATGATATGGTATATACATATTTAAAAGGTATGTATATGGGATTGGATGAGCTACAGAAAGTTCACGGAATGGCGCATTATATTAAACTTGAAACAGCTCTGGATGGCAGCAAAGGAGTTCCTGTTCACGCAGGCGCATTAAAATATTATAAAGAAAAAGGCATTATTAAATAAAAGATAAAACTTTTAACAAAGGCTAGCTGTTAATCAACAACTAGCCTTTTTATAAATTAGATAAACAACTTTTTATTTCCATAATTATGTTAAGGATGGCTATTGATGAGTGATACAGATAATACAATTATAAAAGAAGATCTTGATGATGTAAAAAAAGAAACAGAAATAATGCAGAAACGGTCTGAAAAGCTTGAAAAAACTATTACAGGATATAGAAGTCATGGAAAACAAGTTCTGATGGTTATATCAATAGTCGCAATAT
>WRCW01000056.1 GCA_009783755.1 Spirochaetaceae bacterium | reverse complement strand
CGATTTAATATCTTCTTCAAATGTCAGTTCATTCCCTATGGATTTGCTTTTAGGGTTATCGTTCCATACTCCAGGATCTTCTCCTCTTGATGCTTTATATATATACTCTGCAAAAATAGCGCTGCCGAGTATTGAGGAGAGCATTTTTTTTGAATATGAGCGGAGCTGCTTTATCTCAGATATTCCATTTTGATTAAGTTTTTCAGCTGTTTTTTTCCCGATTCCATGAAGGTCTTTTAGTTTTATTGAATCAAGAAATTCTATTTCACTGCCTTGCTTAATATAAAAAAGGCCATCAGGTTTTCCATGATCAGATGCAAGTTTTGCCATCATTCTGTTACACGCAATTCCAACAGAAACAGTAAGGCCTGTACTCTCTTTTATTTTTATTTTTAACTTTTTGGCAGCTTCCTCAGGTTGTCCAAATATAAGACTTGTACCTGTCATATCAAGGTAAGCCTCATCAATAGAGATAACTTTGACTTCAGGAGAAAATTGTTCCAATATTTCCATGATCTTATTTGAAACCTCTATATACCTTTCCATTCTGCATGGAACAAAAAATCCCGAAGGGCATTTCTTTTTTGCTTCTTCAATTGGCATAGCTGATCTTATTCCAAATGCTCTGGCTTCATAAGAACATGTTGAGACAACCCCTCTTTTACCCATCCCTCCGACAATTACAGGTTTGTTTCTGAGAGCAATATTGTCAAGTTGTTCCACTGATGCATAAAATGCATCCATATCAATATGAAAAAAAACATTATCCATAAATACTCTTTCTTACAACAAGATAGTCGTAAAAAATCATATTGTTTCCTTTTATATCCATATCAAAAAATGGGGTTGTATAAATAAGTTTGATCTCAAACCGGATATCGGTTTCCTTATTTGTAAGTATATCAAGTCTAAGAGGGAAGTCTGGATTATATCCAATATGGAATTCTCCGCTTCTAAGATTTGGCTCAAGAGTAAATTGATAGTTACTATCCAGAATGATTTGGTTTTCTTCCATATAGAATAATATTTCTATTTTTTCAGGATTTCCTTTGGGAATAATATCAAGAACTACATTTTTTCTATCCAAAAATAATGATAATGTTTTATTGATTTCAACAAGCCCTTCTGTATTCTTGTTCGTGAATTCTATTTTTTTTAAGCTTCCTGTTTCAATGATGTAATTATTATTATCTATTGAAATTTCAATATCTTCTGATTTCACAGGAGTTGATACTTCAATTATTGAAGTATCTTTATCTGTATCAATGGTATAAACAAATAAAGCAGGTATTTTTTTATTCTTATATATGTCAAACCAATAATAATAACCTGATAGAGTCAGAGTAGCTATTAATGTTATAGAGAAAATAATTCTTCTTAATATTTTATATTTTTTTGATTCTATATGGGTTTGTATGTGTAAAATTCTAAGTATCATCATAATAGCAGGAAGCAACGTTGCTGCGATAAGAATATTTCCTGTAATTTTGCTTGAGATTAAAATATTACAGAGATTGATAGCAGGTGTTATAAAAATATATTTTATAGCATCGTATGTCAGGTAATAAGAGATTATTAAACAACCTGTTTTTATTAATCTGTTTTCTGAAAAAGAGAAAAGTATTGCCCAAAGAAGCCCCCACATTGCGATAAATGATAGAGTAATATTCAGGAATTGAAAGATAAAAAGGTTTAGAACCATAAGAAAAATTGCGCTTGAGGAATAGAAGCTGCTGGAATAGGGAAGTCTTATTTTTTTTAGCAAGAAAAGTGATAAAAAAAGAAAAATAATTGCTGTAATTATTTTAATAAAAAAGACAGTTGCAGGAGTCTCGATCCATATATTTGGAACTCCTTTAAAGGTGAGTATAAATTCCGTAGTAAGTGTCGCAAGAAATAAAAATAAAAAGCAAAGCAGGAAAAGCCATATAATAATCCAAAAACTTTTAAACATTTTTCTTGTATAACGGAAAAAATTCTTGCTATAATTCATGGAAAAAACAATAAGGATTGTTATAAAGATCTGATAGATTATAATAATATATTTTTCTTTTAAAAAAAAGTAACTATTTTTAAATGGAATGATTAAATAATTTGTTTCCCACTCAACTTCCAAATAGTTATTCGACATTGAAGTAAGGAAAAAGAATAATGGAGCTGTAAGATTTTCCTGTTTTAAAGTAGCTATTCTATTTGAAAATAGCATTTTATTATAATCATCTGTAGAAGTAATATATAACGAAGGTATATTATTCTTCATAAAAAGATCTGTTTGAGCTTTTAGGTTATATCCTGCTTTATAAAGAGTGTTTTCTCTTAAATTTATAAAAAACTTTATATTGTTTCTTACCATTTCTCTGGATGCCTTTTTTATAAACCAAAGCGGAGTTTGTCCTGTTGCTGTTATATTGGAAATTTCAACAATATTTTCATAATTTTCAATATTCAGATAAATCAGGCAGACACTGGATTCAGGAAAATAATCCTGCAGAAAGACTCTTGAACCCAACTGCTCT
This sequence comes from Spirochaetaceae bacterium, assembly GCA_009783755.1. Taxonomy (GTDB): domain Bacteria; phylum Spirochaetota; class Spirochaetia; order CADAEX01; family CADAEX01; genus WQTU01. The sequence continues at coordinate 9,255 of WRCW01000056.1, read as the reverse complement.
TCACTGGATTCCATAGTTATCTTTTCTACAAGATTCTGATCATATAGCAGATAGTTTGTATCAAGTGAAAAAGGCAAAAACTCAGATCCTAAAAAAAGTATTTTAATACTCTTTTCAGACAGGTTTTTACTGAAAAATTCGCACAACTTTAATGCAATTGCTATATTAAATGAATTATCTTTTAAATTGTTTACAGGAACTGCAAATATTATTGTGTTGTTGGTTTCACCAAAAAAATTTACAATTATATTTGAGGCAAATGAATGAGCTCCTCTTACTGTATCTACCGGCTGTTCACTGTACGAAATTGAAAGAGATTTAAGCCGTTCTCTTATAAACTGATATATTCTTTTTTCCTGTCTGGAGTTATTTTCACATGGATATAGTTTTTTTAAATATTCAATATCAGATGTTATTGTGCTGCTTATCCATTGAGGGTCATGTAATGGATCTTCTCCATAAAGCATATATGACATAAGAAGCAATAAAACATAAAAAAGCTTTTTCATTTACCATAAGAATATTTTATCCCTCTTTAATCGTCAATGTATAAATAGTTTGTTTTAATATATGAACTAATAATATTTTATTGCCTATATAAAAATATGTGTTATAATATCGCAAAGTATGGAAATAATACCTGAGATACAAAAAAGAATTAGTGTCCGTAATTTTAAGGACATAGCTATAGAAAAAGATGTAATTACAAGAGTTTTAGAAGCAGGACAGCTTGCCCCTTCTGCTAAAAACAGACAACCATGGAGATTCCTGGTTATTGATAATCCGGAGCTTAAAAAGAAGATTCAGGAAGCTGCATATGGACAGGAACATGTTGGGAAAGCTGGCGTTATTTTATTAGCATGTTCAACAAATATAGAGTATGGGATGCCCAATGGGCAACAGTCATATCCTGTAGATATCTCTTTTGCAGTATCTTTTATGATGCTTCAGGCAGAACATGAAGGGCTGGGAAGCTGTGTTATTACAACATATGACGAAGATGAGGTAAAGAATCTTGTCTCTGTACCATATTCTATGCGAGTTGTAATGATGCTTCTTCTTGGATATACAGATGATCATTTGATTGTAAGAGATAGAAAACCACTTAAAGGAATATTTGCTTTTAATCACTGGTGAAGAAAGTAGATAATCTGAAACTCTTCCATTTTATTGAATCCCAAATTTATATATACTTTTAAAGCAGCAGGATTATTTGTTTTAACAAATAAAGATGCCTTCATTCCCTGGGAAAATATTTTTTCAATAAGATAGCTTACAAGAGCTGTTGAAATACCAATGTTCCTGTATTCAGGAAGTGTATAAACACCGCCTATTTGGTAATAGATAAATCCTTTTCCATTGGTATTGGCTTTTGCTATAATTTTTCCTGATTTTTCTGCAACTACTGTTATTTGATTTTTTAAGATCATTGAAAGATGTTTCTTTGATATAACTTCATTAAACATTTCTGAGCTTGGAAGGACTTCTTCGATTTCATAATTTTTTTGCAAGGGGAGAAGATTTTCAATATCTTTTTGAGTAGCTATTCGGATGTTTATTTCCTGCAGATCTAAGTTACATGGTATAAAATTCTTTTCATCAAGAGTCATTGTGTAGTAAATAAAAGAATTTTCCCATTCAGATACTATTTTATTGCTAAAGCAATTTTTAAGTATGCTGCTTACAGATTTTTTATCTCCCATTATTGTATTTACTTTAGAGAGAGAGTTGCCAAAAAATTCTAATCCTTTGCTTAAATTAATAATTTTACTTGCAATATTTTCCCTGCAAATTGGCAAAAGCTGTCCATTGTCCGAGAGCATGAGGGAAAAATCAATAGAGCTATCTACCCAATTATTATGAACTATGATGTCACTTGTTTTTTCTGAAAATTTATCTAAAGAGTTGTTTCCGTTTGCTATTTGATGAAATTTATTAATGATATTTGACTCTGCACTATTATCAAAGCTTTTCTTTAACTCATCAGAATATTTATTTCTGAATATTGTCGAGAAATTCATGCAGCAATGTTCCCGCAACTGGATTAAATTTTTAAGATCTTCAAGCTGTGAAAAATTAAAATATGACCATGCCATCTTTACTAATCGCTCTTTTGAGTATCCTTTGTTACTAACGGCAGAATACCTTCAGGTATAAAATCTCCTGCAAGTGCAGCAAATCCTGCAGTAAAAGATTCTCTTCCGGTTCCATATACAGCTACTCCTCCATCAAGCCAGCTTAGGTTTGAAAGGCTTGCAGGAGAAAGTACAGATAATACAATAACTCTGCATTTTTTATTTTTTAAAGTTTTTAAAATTTCTATTCCTGCAACATTGGCAGAACAGAAAATAATAGTGTCATATCCAGAAGCAATATCCGCCATTTTTTTTAAATCATTTTCCTGTGCTTTATAAAATGGATGATATGAGAAAAAATAAGAATCTGCATTTGGAAACCGTTTTAAACCTTCTTCAAAAAAAAGCTTTAATGGACCTGCTAGGAGTAATTTTTCATTTTCTTTTGGGATTTTAATTAATTTATCACTTTGTAAAAGAGAAACACTTCTAAAAGCCTGCTGATAAAAAAATGAAGAGGCTCCTTCTGCTGGAATTGGATAAATGCCTTCTATTGCTTTTTTTAACTGTGAAGTTTCCATGTCCAGATATTCATGTTTCACGCTAATTATTCTTTCTACACTTTTTCTTATCTGTTTTTCAAAGTCAGGATTATTTCTCATCTCGCTTATTATTAAATATCTTATCTTCTCATACTCAGACAAATCTCTTGAAACCATAACTATATCATTTCCTGCTTTAAGAGCAGCAAGGCAACTTTCACTCAGGCTGTTTTTATACAGCGCACCATTCATTTGCATATCATCTGTTATTATAATTCCGTTAAATTCCATTTTTTCCCTAAGTACATCTTTAAGAAAAAAAGGAGATAGAGATGCTGGACGTTTGTCTCCGGTAACGCTGGGGAAAGCAATATGACCGCTCATTATTGAAGGAAGATTTTCTTTTATAAGAAAATCATAAGGCAGGAGATCTGATGAAAGAAGTTCATCAAGAGTTGTATCTATAATGGGCAGCCTGCCATGCGAATCATCAGATGTTCTTCCATGCCCGGGAAAATGCTTTGCAGTACATATTATCCCTGCTTCTTTCATCCCATTGGCATAAGATGTTGCAAGAATTGCTGTTTGAAGAGGGTCATCGGAAAAAGCTCTTGGACCTATGACATGAGCTTCATGATTTATCAATATATCTACAGTAGGGGCAAAATTCATATTTATCCCCAATGCTTTAAGTTCTTTACCTATGTAAAAACCTGTCATATAGGAATCATTTATGATTTCAGAAGCACCAAGCGCCATGTTACCCGGTGTTATAGATGAGCTCCCCTTTACATGTCGTACCCAGCCACCTTCCTGATCCGTTGCTATAAAAAGAGGAATTTTTAATTCTGTTTTTAAAGCAGTTTTTTGCATATCTTCAATACTTTTCTGCAAAAGAAAAAGATCATTTGTGTTCCAGCCGAAAATTTTTATTCCCCCTATATTTCTCTCTTTTATCCAGTTAATTACTTCGCCAGACGGAGCGCTTCCCATATAGCCTATCATCATGACTTGCCCTGCAAGTTGCGAGAGATCCATTTTTTCCACAATTCTGCTTGCATAAGAGAGGCTACTTTCCGGAGATGTGATTTTTGATAATTCCCCCTTGTTATCTTCAAATGAGTAATATGATTCTTTTTTTCTATTTAGGTTTTCCGAATATAGCGTAAAACCTGTTGTTACAGCAGCTAATAAAATAGTTGCTATTATGATTATCTTTACTTTATTTATATGATAACCCCTTAAGTTCATTTATATAAATCTCTGCGGAATGAGCTGCTATTGCACCATCACCGCATGATACAACAATTTGCCTGAATGGCGTTGTTCTCACATCTCCTGCAACAAAAAAACCATCTATAGAGGTTTTCATATCGCTAGTTGAAACTATGTAACCAGACTCATCTTTTTTAAGATCAGGAGGAAGCCCATTGGTTTGAGGCGTTGAACCAACAAAAATAAAAACAGCATCAAAATCCTCTTCATATTTTTTTCCATCAAGCCCCATGAGAATTGCTTTTTCTACTTTTTTTTCACCCTTTATCTCTTTGCACTCTGTATTAAATCTTACCTCTATATTTTTATTTTTTAATACTCTTTCAGCAAGCGCTTTTTGAGCTCTGAATCTATCTTTTCGATGTATCAAAATAACTTTATCTGTAATTTGGGCAAGAAAGAGAGATTCACTGCAAGCTGTGTCGCCTCCGCCAATTGCAAGTATTTTTTTATTTTTAAAAAATGGGCCATCACATGTAGCGCAGTATGAAACTCCCATGCCAGAGAACTTTTCTTCTCCTTCTAGCCCAAGCATTTTGTGTTTTGCACCTGTTGCAATAATAACCGCAAAGCCAGAAAATTCTCCCATATCTGTTATTACATGAAAAATATTATCTTTTTTTTCTACTTTTTTTACACTGGCATTAATTATTTCTGCTCCAAATTTTAAAGCTTGTTCTTCCATTTCTTTGGAAAGCTCAGCTCCGGTTATCTGTTTTGCAAATCCCGGATAATTTTCAATATTGTGTATCTGGAGTATCTGGCCACCTGTTGCAAGTTCTTCGATCAGCAGAGTATTTAGATTACCTCTTGCACCATACTGGGCAGCTGTAAGACCAGCAGGTCCGCCGCCTATTATTATTATGTCTCTTTCTGCCTGCATTTTTACTCCTGTTTATTAGCTTGTTCTTTCTATATTATATCATCTGCTGAATTGCACAGCATACTTTATCAGTATGCATCAGTTATATTAGCATATTATGCAAACCTGCATAATATCCATATTTATCACAACACAACACCACACCTTGCACCTTAAGCGAGGTTGTTGATAAATTATATTTTATAACATAGCATTGTTAATATTTTATGAAAAGATTTAAAGATAAAAGGTTTTATTTAGTTTTAATATTGTTTTTTGGTTTTATAATAAGCAGTTTTACGCAACAGACTGCAGAAACAATACCTGATACCCTTATTCCTGATCCAACTGCAGCCAGGTTAAATAAAACCGAATTTCTCAAAGACACTGAATTTATATATTATGCCTTTAGTTTTTCAGGTTTAGATAAGGAAAATCGGGAACTTTATGTTGAAAAATATGAAACACTGGCTGAAAATTTATCCTTATATTTTAAAGAAAATAATATAAATTTAGCTGATCCTTATAAAAAAGGGGAGGCAATATTGCTTTTCCTCCATGATAATCTTTTGAAAAAGTATGTTGAAATGGAAACAAGGCTTGATGAACTTTTTAATAAAGGTGTTTTTAATTGCGTTTCATCTGGCATTATGTATTATGCGCTTGCAATGAATAATGATCTTGATGTAAGGGCAATGAGAACAAAAGACCATGCTTTTTGTGCAGTTATAATAGATGGTAAAATTATTGATGTTGAAACAACAAACAGATATGGCTTTGATCCTGGAGATAAAAAAGAATTTGTAAACTCATTTGGTAATACAGGATTTGTTTATACACCACCTTCCAATTACAAGGATAGACATGAAATTAGCTTTAAGGAATTACTTGCTCTTGTGCTCCAAAACAGAATAGCTGAATTGCAGCACAAAGGTAATTTTATCGATACTGTCTCTATCTCTGTTGATAGAAACGCAGCTCTTGGCACAAAAGATTCTTTTATAGATATGATAAATGAGTTTAAGAATTATTCTGTACAGGTAAGTAATAAGGGAGATTATAAAAATGCAATAATTTTTCTTTCTTTCGCAGCTTCTGTATATGATTATGATCATCTTTTAACAGATACAGCAAGCAAGCTGTTTTATAACCAGATTGTACGCTATTTAGATAAAAACCAGACAGATTTAGCAATGAATTTTTATCTTTATTTTGAGACAAATCCCATAATTATTTCTTCAATGAGACAGGATGTTTTACCCCTAATAAAGCAGAAAGAGCTATATATATTTATTCAAAATATTGATTTTGAAGAGTCTCGAGCTAAAATATTTGAATATTATGATCAGAATTTTATAAAAAGTACTGATAAAACCAACTATCTTGTTTTTGCCTACTCCAGAGAAATCACCAGATTATCAAATAATAGTGATTGGGTAGGGGCAATCGAAGCAGTGCAGCAAGCTATTGAGGAAACAGAAAAAGACTCCAGAATGATAAAACTCGAAGAAAATGTAAAATATAATATTGGAGTTATGTATCACAATAAATTTGCAAATTTTTACAACAAAGGGGACAAGGATAGCGCAGCTGCTGTGTTAGAAGAAGGTCTTAAAATTGTTCCCAATAGTAAAATACTTCTTGATGACCAAAAAAAGCTAAAATAATATCGTAAAATTCACCGCTGAACTATTTTTATCGAAATGATATGTATCATTAGTAGCTAAAAGAGAGACAGCGAGCTTTGGCAGCGTCCCTATGGACACGCCCGCCTGCGCGCGCAAGGAAAGTCGCGCTTGGCGTCCATAGGGAGTGGAATTGACACTGTTTATACGTAGTGGGAGAGAATAAATGGGGAGGTCCTGCCGGGGGGGTACCTGTTTGTTCTCTCTAACATACACAACTATGAAAATTGCATCAGTATATAGCTGCAGGTAGCCTGTTAAATCGCTTTAGTTTTGATTAAAAACTTTTCAATTATACCGATAATTAACATAAGTAGAGGACTTTTTTACGAGGAATACTAATGAATTTAGATGAATATACAATAAAGTTGGAAGATTGTCTTAAAAGACAGTTAGAAGCTTTTAGAAATTTTTACAGCGTTGAAGAAAAAGTAAAACAGCATATTGTATTAAAAAACTGGACAGAACTTGATATTGAAATCGCATATTTGCAAAAATTGGCTAAGGAAATAGATAAAATAGAAATAGAGAGAGATAATATCTATAATGCCATGAAGCTCTATTGTAATGATAATTCTGTCAGCAATTTCTATGCTTTTATTTCCAAATACTGTCCTGAAAAAAGTATTTATCTGAATTCACTATATAGAGATTTAAAAGTTAGTGTGATCAAAGTAAAAACTTTAACAATAAGAATTGATGCTTATCTTTCTACAATTACAACAACAGTAACGAAGGTTCTCGAGGAAGCATTTCCAATGAGAAAGGGAACGATATACGATAATAAAGGAGCAAATAAAGTTGCCTCTGCTCCACCGCTTTTGCTTGACAGGCAACTTTAATCAAGGAGAGTTAATATGCAGTCCACTTTTATGGGAATTGAAATAGGAAAAAGAAGTCTTATAGCGCATAACAAAAGTTTACAAACTGTAGGACACAATATCGTAAATGCCTCAACCGAAGGATATAGCAGGCAGCGGGTAAAAATGTCGACATTTGACCCATTATATGCACCGCACCTTAACAGGGAAAATACCCCCGGACAAATAGGGCAGGGTGTTGTGGATGTAAGCGTTGAAAGAATAAAAGATGAGCTTCTTGAAGGACGCATCGTTGCTCAGTCAAATATACATGGCTATTGGCAGGAAAGAGATAAATATATCTTAATGATAGAAAAAATATATAATGAACCCGGTGAATTTTCAGTAAGGGCAGCAATGGATAAATTTTGGGAAGGCTGGCAGGAGCTTTCTATTTCTCCATCAGAAATGGCTTCACGACAGAGTGTTCTTGAAAGAGGAAAAACACTAATAGATGCAATTCATACCAGATATGATGCGCTTCGCCAGACCAGAGATATGCTTGAAACAGAAGTTACAGGAGCTGTTAGAAAAATCAACACACTCTTGGCTGACATAGCTGATCTGAATGAAAAAATATTAAAAGTTAAGGCAATGGGGGATAATCCCAATGATCTTCTTGACAGAAGAGACCTTCTTGTTAATGAATTATCTTCTATAATAAATATTACTGTTGATAACAGAGATCCCGATGAGTTCCAGGTCCACACTTCCGGCCTTCATCTTGTACAAGGGAGAGTGACTCACTTATTAAAAACAGTAGTTGATACAGAAAATGAAGGGTATTCAAAAGTTATATGGCAGCATAATGGCGAAATAGCAGAAATCAAGGGAGGCAAACTTGCTTCCTTTCTTGAACTTAGGGATAAAGATGTAAGAGAAGAGATACAGAAACTTGATCTTATGACAATAAATTTTGTTGATAACGTAAATTATTTACATAAAAAAGCATGGGGATCAAATGGCACAACTGGTCTTGAATTTTTTAAAGAATATCCATTTGTAATATCTGCAGAAGGAAACTACGATAGAAGTGGAAATGGTGTTTTTGATTCAAGCTATATTTTTAGAATTTCAGGTGCAAATTCACTTAATCCAAAAGAACTTATAGGATTAAGAGGAACAATGACTCTCTCCGGAGCAGATAACAATGTAGCAATAGATTATTATCCAACAGATACTGTTCAGGATGTTATTGACAGAATAAATAATTCAACTGCAAAAATAAGCGCAACATTAAATCAGGAAGGAAAGCTTGTATTCAGGGCAATGACAGCTGAAAATTTAAAAAATCCTGATTTTGTAATCAAGCATATAGAGGATTCAGGAGAATTTCTTGTAGGTTATTCAGGCATTCTTGCTTCAAGTGGAAATAATGGTGCCTTTACTTGGGAAACTGCCAATGCTGTAGAATCGCTTGACAGAAGCAGTCAATATGCAGTTGCTCCGTTAAGTCATCCTTCCGGATGGGTTGAAGTAAATAAAGTAATAGTTGCAGATTCGATGAATGTAGCTGCTGGTTTTGGCGAAAATGAAAGACCTGCAAATCCCGGGGATGGTTCTGCAGCACTTGCAATAGCATCTTTACGGAATCAGCAACTTATGGTTGGAAAATTTACAAGTTTTGATCAATATTTTTCTTCAGTAGTTGCAGATATTGGCCTTAAAGGGGAACGGGCAGAAATAACCTTTGAAACACAAAGTCTTATAATGAAAGATCTTGAAGATTTAAAAAAAGCAATTTCAGGGGTAAATATTGATGAAGAGCTCTCTAATATGATCAAGTTTCAGCATGGATATGCTGCTGCTGCAAGATTCATATCACAGGTAAACGAGATGCTTGATATTGTTGTTAACAGATTAAAACTTTCATAAATAGAGGAATGATAAAATGAAAAGAGTAAGTACAGATTTTGCCAATGATGATCTTCAATACTATTTAAGGAGACATGAATT
>WRCW01000055.1 GCA_009783755.1 Spirochaetaceae bacterium | reverse complement strand
TGCAATCCCGCCATAACAAAAACCAATAGCAGCAATTAAAACAAAAATCCAATAACTATTAGCCATGTTGACAAGAAGTGAAACAACAGCAGTTCCTGAAAGTAAAATGATTATAGTATTTATTCGCCCTAATTTATCGGAAACAGTACCCCAAAACAAACGTCCAAGCGAATTAAACAATGAAACCGCCAAAACCCCGACTGTAGCAGTTGCTCCAAGCCCTTTTGCAAGTGCAATAGGTTTTGCAAAACCTATCATCATCAGCCCGCCCATGCAGGCAAATGGGAATGTCGCGGCTATTAAATAAAACTTGGGAGTTTTAAGCATTTCAGCAGAAGTAAAATTGTTTTCCGGTTTTGCTGTGGCAATATCCAAAATAGCGTTATTCGCCATATATCCATCTGGAGGAGTTTTCATAAAAATGCTTCCAATGCTGCTCACGGTAAAAATAATAAAACTTAAAACCATGAAAGTTCCTGATTCCCCAACTCCTGTTCCGCCAAAAGAGAAAATCAAGCTCTCCGCAATAGGGGCAAAAACAACGCCACCTAAACCATGTGCGAATAAAATTATTCCGGTAATAAATCCTTTTTTATGCGAATACCACTTTTGAGCGCAAGCAAGCGATGTGGAATAAACAAACCCCATCCCTATTCCACCCATGCACCCGTAAGTTATCCACAGCAACCATGAAATATTTGCTGTTACAAAGGAAGCAAGAAAAAAGCCTGAACTCAGAATAACTCCACCAATAAAAACTACAAAACGAGTGGAGTACCTGCCTATCAGCTTGCCGCCCACTATACTGCCAACAGATATATTTGCAAATAAAAGTGAAAAAGTAAGCCCAGCTGCCGCGTTATTGCCTCCAAAGATAGTGTTCGCAACACCTGTTTGGAAAACACTCCATACGTACACAATTCCAAGAGTATGCAGAATAGCAATTGCTGCAATTACTGAAAAAACTCCTTCTCTTTTATTCATAAATAAATTCCAGTCAAGATAAAAAAAACAATTATATTCTGCTTCATAATGGCTCCCTTATTTTTCAAGTACATTCTTTACTGCAACAACTTGGCGCCTCTTTGCTTTTCGCACTGTTGTTAGTTCTTTCAATAATCGGCAGGCTATTTCACATCCATCTCTATTTAAGGAATAGTATGTCCACTTTCCCTCTTTGCGGGCATTCGCAATCCCACTTTCAATAAGGATCTTCATATGATGAGAGAGCGTAGATTGGCCTACTGCGACTTTTTCCAGAAGCACACAGGCGCATTTTTCTCCGCTTTGAAGCAGTTCCAGGACTAAAAGCCGTGTTTCATCACAAAAAGCTTTAAAGATTTTAGCATTTTCAAAATGCGCCCGGTTCACTGCATCCTCCATATATCTAATTTTATCGATATGATCATAATTAGTCAATATTAAAGCATAATTAAAAACTGAGTATCACTTTTTAATTATGTATATTATAATAGAAGTAGTTTTCTTAATATTCTTGATATCAGGAGAAGGTTATGAAAAAACAATCTGTAATTGTGTTGATAACTTTTATATTAATAGCTTTGCTTGCAGGCTGTAACAGCAAGAGTACGAGAAAAGATTCTTCTATGGGGCATCAGGCAGATAGCAATATAAAAAGCCAGGGTGTTTCGGAAAATCATGATAAACTCCCTAAAGTATATATGACTAAAAATATCAACCCTAAAGGGCTTATGGTTGCATATAAAGCTCTGGGCAGAGAAGCAACCGGCAAAGTGGCTGTAAAAATAAGCACAGGAGAGCCTGGCAATAAACATTATCTTGATCCTAATTTAATAAAAAATCTTGTTCAGGAAGTTAATGGGACAATTGTAGAAACAAATACAGCTTATGGGGGAAAGCGCGCTGCTACAGCTATTCATTATCAGGTTGCTAAAGATCATGGATTTACGGCTATTGCTCCGGTCGTAATTCTGGATGAAAATGGGGATATTTCCCTGCCTGTTAAAAAAGGTAAACATCTAAAGGAAGACCTGGTTGGAGCCCGTTTTAAGGATTATGATTTTCATTTAGTGTTATCCCATTTTAAAGGTCATGCTATGGGAGGTTTTGGAGGAGCTCTTAAAAATATTTCCATAGGGTACGCTTCTTCAAGAGGGAAACTTTTAATACACTCTGCGGGAAAAAGCACCACCAGCTGGGGTGCGGAACAAAACGATTTTCTTGAATCAATGGCAGAGGCTGTAAAAGCTGTAATAGATACTGCGGGAAGTAATAATTTTATATATATCAATGTAATGAACCATTTATCTGTTGATTGTGATTGTAATGGGAATCCAGCTGCACCTCAGATGGCAGACATAGGAATACTTGCATCACTTGATCCTGTAGCCTTAGACCAAGCTTGTATTGATCTTGTATATAAAGCTCCTGACAGCAAAGCATTAATAGAACGAATTGAATCCAGAAATGGCTTACTTACTGTGAATTATGCTGAAACACTCGGGCTTGGCAGTAAAAAATATGAACTGATAAATCTTGATGCTTGAAATATTAAATAGAGAGTTTATATATTTTTGGTATTACTTTTCTGTCCAGCTTGAACAGATTTTTTTCTACTGGGTGTTTGGTATCATTACAGGATCTGTTATTTCAGTTTTTTGCAAACAGAAAATTCAAACTCTTTTTGAAAATCTACAAAGCAAGCGCATTGGTATTTTAGGGTTGATTCCGGTAAGCCTTATTGGGATCGCATCTCCCTTGTGCATGTATGGAACCATTCCAATAGCAGCCTCATTCTCCGAAAAGGGGATGCGCGATGACTGGCTTGCAACATTCATGATGAGCTCTATTCTTCTTAATCCTCAGCTTCTGATTTACAGCGCAGCACTTGGCAGCAAAGTTCTTATTATCCGTTTTGTTTCCTGTTTTCTCTGCGGTATTGCAGCAGGGCTTTGTATAAGATTTTTTTACCGCAAAAAAAACTTTTTTGATTTTTCAAGATTTGGAGAATCGTGCAGCAGAGATATAGATCCAAATATAATCCTTCGCCTTTTAAAAAATATCTGGAGAAATATAAAAGCTACTGGAATCTTTTTTTTAGTCGGTATAATACTTTCAGCGCTTTTTCAGAGATATGTTCCTCCTGGTTTCATTGTAAAATTCTTTGGCAGCAATAGAGCTTTTGGTATTCTGATGGCTGCATCCATTGGAGTACCCCTCTATGTCTGTGGAGGAGGAACCATACCACTCCTTGCAACATGGCTTCAAAACGGGATGAGTATTGGTTCTGCTACTGCATTTATGATCACAGGACCTGCTGCAAAGATCACAAATCTTGGAGCTGTAAAAATCATTTTAGGAATTAAACACTTTATCCTTTATTTGCTTTTTGCAATTATTTTTGCTATGACAACCGGGCTTCTTATAGACTTATTTTTGTAATTATAAATTAATTATGGCATCTGCTATAAATGACCGATATGCCAAGAAGCAGACGATAGACCCTCTTGATTTCTCTATTTAGAGAAAATATTTTTAAAGAAAAGGACAATAGAGTCACAAAACCTTCTAAGCAAAGACCCTTTTTCTACTTCAGCAGTAGTAATAATATTGCGGCTAAATATGAGTGCTCCATTTTTATCAAGAAGCCTTATTTTACCTGCTTCTGTTGCAATTGGGAAAGGGGCTACAAGTGGGGCTCCCCATTCAATTTCCCATCTTATTTTATCAACATCATCAATAGGAAGAGTTATGGGCGGAACAATAACCCTTAACTCAATATTTTTTTCCTTGCCTTTATAAACCTTATTTTTAGAGAGCGCCGGGATCTTGGGATAAAAAGTTTTAAAATTATCAAATCCATAGGAAAGCAATGCTTCCCCATCAAGAGCTCTGTTTTCTATCCCATTTTCTTTTGGACATCCCATTATTACAGCAAGAAGTCTTCTCCCTTCCCTTTCAGCAGTAAGAGCAATATTAAAACCTGATTCATCTATATAGCCTGTTTTTAGTCCATCAACACCTTCAACTATTCCCAAAAGGTTATTGTTGTTGGATTGTGTTATGGGACCATGGGTACTTTTTCCCCCTTGCGGAATATTTCTTCTTTGGGGATATGTAAATTCTGTTAAAGAGTGAAGCATTGGGATAGAGTCTGGATTTTTTCTTATATAGAAAAAACAGAATTTCGCGAATTCTCTGGCAGTTGTCCTGTTATCTTCGCTATATCCCGAAGTATCAACAAAAAATGTTTTTTCAAGCCCAAGTTTCTTTGCTTCGTTATTCATCAGATCAACAAATGCAGAGACAGAACCTGCAACAGCCTCTGCAACTGCAATACCCGCATCATTTCCCGAAGAGACCGCAAGCCCCTTCATAAGCTCTAGTAACGTAACGATCTGACCCTCTTCAACAAACATTAAAGAAGATCTAGGAGGACTAGATATAAATGAAGATTGTTTGCTTATTGGAATATATTTATCAAAAGAAAGATATCCTTCCCGTACAGCATTGAATACAATGTGTAACGTCATAAGTTTTGCCATAGATGCAGGTGGAATTATTTCATCTGCATTTTTTTCATAAAGAAGAAAACCGGAATTAAAATCATATAGAACTGCTGAATGGGAAAAAAGCTCTGGCTGAGAAAAATCAAATGCCTGAAGTGAAAAGCAAAATAAAAATAAAATTGCAAAAGCAAGAACCGTTGGCTTTTTATAAAACATCTTTTAATTATAATCCTTTGAATGGCTAATTATTTCTTTACTTTATAATTTTTTTATTTTTATTTCAAATAGTATCAGCAACTTTGATTAAAAAATTAGCTTTCTTGTTCTACAAGTTAATAAACACCCTTAATATTTTGCAATCAAGTTTTATAAAAAAATTGACGCCTACATATAAGCATAGTATCATAAATTTATACATTTTGTTGTTTAGGGGGCATATATGGCTATTGATTTTACAAGAATTGACAAGTGGGCTTTGGGAAAGCACTTTGATCACAGTGTTCTACCAAAAAACACCAATGAAGATGATATCCGCAAGGGCTGCAGGGAGGCAATCAAATACAACTGTGCTGCATTCTACTCAGCCAGTCCCTACTGGACTCCTGTTGTAGTGGAAGAATTAAAAGGCAGCGATGTCTTGCCTGCCACTGGTATAGACTTTCCGTTTGGAGCTTCTCCAAGCAAGCTCAAAGCACTTGAGACTGAGTATGCTGTTAAAGCAGGTTGTAAATCTGTTGATATTGTTATCAATATTGGAGCGCTCAAGGACAAACGTTATGATATTTGCAAGCAGGAACTTAAGGATTTCAAAGCTGCTTCAGGAGGAGTAACGACAAAGGTAATCCTTGATACAGCATTTCTTACTGACGAAGAAATTGCTGCTGAATGCAAGATCATTGCCGAAGTAGGATGTGATTATGCGAAAACCTCTACCGGTCAATTTGAAGGACCAAGCATGAGTCAATTCCTGGTAATGAAAAAAACTTTGGAAGGCACCCAAATAAAATTAAAAGTGGCTGGAGTAAAATTCCCGCGCCCACAGAATGCTTATGCGTTTCTATTGGCAGGAGCGGAAATAATCGGCACAAGAGCTGCAGTTGAAATTATTGAGGCGCTGGATCAAATGAGAGAAATAGGACTGCTACCCCCTTATAAGGGTTAATATATTTATTATTTAGGAGGTTTATGATGGGAAAATATGTAGTTGGAATTGATGTTGGAACCACAGGATCCAAAGCAATGGTTTTTGATCTTAAGGGAAATGTAATAGGCAAAGGGTATAGGGAATATAAACTTAATGAGCCTAAACCCAACTGGGTAGAAGTTGGAGCTCAGTTTTTGTTAGATATTACCTTCGAAGCTGTGAAAGAGGCAGTTGCCAATTCCAAAGTTTCCAATAACGAAATAGATTCCATCAGTTTTTCTGTGAATCGTTCAAGCTTTTGTCTTGTTGATGAAAAACTGAAAGCTATTGATGACAAATTCTATATCTGGCTGGACTCCAGAGCAGAAAGCGTTATGAGTGAAATGAATAGTAAAATTTCTCCAGCTAAAAGAAACCAAATTACCGGTATGCCGGGATTCAACATTTTTGCTGCTGCCAAATACTATTGGGTAAAGCAGAATGAACCAGAGACCTATAAAAAAACAAAATATTTTTCTACTGTTGCCAGCTATGTCATGTATGGTTTTGGCGCAGACAAATTTGCAGTAGAAATCAGCGATGGTACAGTCTCTGGCCTTATGGATGTACGAACACTGGGATGGAACAAGGAATTGGCCGATGCTCTTGGTTTTGACATGGCAAAGTTTCCACCTCTGTGCAAACCAGCTGAAGTAGTAGGTAATATCAAAGCTGATATAGCTGCAAAAACAGGTCTCGCTGTTGGAACAAAAATCGTAGCTGGTTCAGGGGATCAGCAACTGGCCGCCATGGGCGCTGGAGTAATCAGGGATGGAGCAGTCTCATTAACTATCGGCACATTCGGTCTTTTAGCCATTGGTCTTGCAAAACCAGACTTCGCTGCCCTGGAAGGGCTTATGATCCCATGCTCTCCTGTTTTAGGAGTATTTGGAGTAGAAGGGCCACAGGTTTCCGGAGCTACCTGTTACCGCTGGCTGCGAGATACGCTGTGCCAGGAAGATGTTGCTGAAGCAAATAAAAAGGGAGTAGACCCTTATGAGCTGATGAGCGAAAAATATATCTCAAAAAGCGCTCCTGGATCAAACGGAGTTGTATTCTATTCAGCGCTGTTCGGCAGCGGATATCCTACATGGGATACCAATGCAACAGGTATGTTCCTTGGGCTCAGAAATACTCATACAAAAGCTGACATGGTCCGCAGCGTTATGGAAGGGATAACATTGGAAGCACGAAGGATCCTTGAAGGGGTTTTGGCTTCCGGAGTAAAAATGGACAATATTATTACAGTTACCGGAGGAGCTTCCAAGAGCCCGGAATGGTGTCAGATCATCGCTGATATTATGAACCGGAAAATCCGCACACTGGACGTAGCAGACTCCGCAGTCCTTGGAGCAGCAGGCATGGCTGCAATAGGCGGAGGGCTGTTAAAAAATGTAGACGAAGTAGTTAGTAACATGGTTCGCTTTGGCAAAGTCTACGATCCAATTCCTGCTAATGTGGAAGTTTATAATAAAGTTTCCGGTATTTACAAAGCTGCTTACAATGGTCTTAAAGGTGCAGATGTATTTGCAAAACTTGCAGAAATTCGCCCTAAGGTATAGTGATCATTATATATTAAATTATTTCAGGAGGTTTTATGAAAAAAGCGATTTTACTGCCACGTAAATTTATCATTGGCCGAGGAGTTATTTCCGAACTGGGAAATTATGCAGTAATGCTCGGCAAAAAAGCGCTTATCTTTTGGGGAGCAAAAACAAAAGCATCAACAGGAGAGAAAGTTTTTGCATCTCTTAAAGCTGCTGGTGTTGAATATACTGATGTACATTTTAATGGTGAAACAACCAAGGAAGAGGTAAACAGGGTTGCAGCTATTGCAAAAGGACATTCATGTGTAATTGGTATAGGAGGAGGAAAAGTAATAGATGCTGCAAAAGGAGTTGCACTCTATGCTAACCTGCCGCACATTATAGTCCCAACCATTGCTTCCAACGATTCTCCAACCAGCGCTTGTACTGTTTGGTATGATAACCATGGAGTATGTGTTGGCTTTGATCTATGGCCAGCAAACCCAGACTATATTCTTGTAGATACCGAGGTTATTGCCAATGCTCCTATCAGGTACTTCCAGGCTGGAATCGGAGATGCATTTGCAACATGGTTTGAGGCTGAAGCTTCCTATGCTTCCCGTGCTGTTACCTGTGCTGGCGGTATTCCTACTATGACAGCAATGGCAATGGCAAGACTTTGCTTTGAAACACTTATGGAATATGGCCTGGAAGCGCTGGAAGCTGTTAAAGTACACGCCGTTACTCCTGCTGTAGAAAAAGTTATTGAAGCTTGTGTTCTTCTTTCAGGGATTGGATGGGAATCCGGTGGTTTGGCTACTGCCCATTGTTTAGGGAACGGTCTCCCGGCTCTGGAAGAAACCCATGGATTTTTGCATGGAGAAAAAGTTGCCTTTGGAGTTATGACACAACTTTGCCTGGACGACTCCCTTCCTGTTGATTTAGTGGAAGAGTCAGCACTTTTTCTGGCTAGAGCCGGACTGCCAGTCTGCTTTGCAGATATAAACCTGGACAAAGTGTCAAAGCAGCGGCTTCAGGAATGGGCTAAAAATAATACAGGCGCAGGATCATTTGTGCACAACCACAACTTTAAAGTATCAGCAGATGACCTGTATGATGCTATGATAGCTGCAGATTCATTAGGTAAGCGGATCAAAGCAAACTTAGGTATATAAAAATTAAAAGCTGCCGGGGACAATGACCTGGCAGCTTTTTTATTACATCATTATGTTAAAATTTATTCCCCTATAATTCTTATATTAATATTATAATTTTATATATATTCAGGTATAATAAAATAAGAGATATAACAAATATAAGAGGAAGCCTATGGATAAGATAAAAATTGATCATAATATGCCTTTATGGAATCTTTTTACTATTTATAAAGGGTTAGATGATCCTTCTTATACAGAAGACAAAGAGAAAATGCTGATTGAATTCCAGCAGTTGTTTGATATTGTCAAAAACAAGAATAATTCCAGCAGAGCAGCAGATGAACAATGGATTGAATCTGTAATAAAAAAAATCGAATATGCCGAAGCAATTTATAATAATTTATACTCCTATTGTTATGCAAACTATTCAACACAGACAGCAGATGCAGAAATAATCAGAGAACTCAATAATCTTGAAAAAGAAAAACTTAAACTATATAAAACAAAAACAATATTCAGAAAAAAATTTACCCTTTCTCAACAACAAATAAATAATATTACGAAAAAAAACTCTTTTTTACAGAATTATACTCTTTTTCTAAATGAAACATTAATATTAAAAAAACATCAGCTTTCCAAAGATATGGAAGCAATTGTGGAAGAATTGCTTCAGCCAGGTGCAAATTCATGGTCACGCTTACAGGAAGCAATTTCATCTGATTTAAATGTATCATGGAAAAAAAAGGGCACGAAAAAAACAGCAACTCAACTAAGAGCATTTGCTTTTTCAAAAAATCGAAAAATAAGAAAAAAAGCTTTTAGAAAAGAGATTAAAGCCTGGAAGAGCGTAGAAATTTCACTTGCTTATGCGCTTAACGGCATAAAAGGAACAGGAATAATTCTTAACAAGAGAAGAAGATGGCATTCCATTATTGAAAAATCTGTTTTTCAATCACGAGTAACTGAAAATACATTAAAAGCTCTTATTAGCGCTATTGAAAAATCTCTTCCCTCATTTCATAAATATCTTAATTCAAAAGCATCTTTGCTTGGAGTTAAGAAACTTGCTTTTTATGATCTTTTTGCCCCTCTGCCTGTAAAAGAGAAAAAAACAAAAACAGGAGAAATCAAAGATATCTCTTTATGGCCATTCCAGGAAGCAGCAAATTTTATAACAGAAACATTCAGGAACTTTTATCCTGAAATGGGGTCATTTTCTGAAAATGCATTTACCAAACGATGGATCGATGCGATTCCCCACAAAGGAAAAGTGGGTGGAGCATATTGCATAAACTTTCCTCTTGCAAAAGAGAGCAGGATATTGTGCAACTATAATAATTCATTTTCTTCTGTTTCAACACTTGCTCATGAGCTTGGGCATGCATGGCATAACGAGATATTAAAAGATGAAAGTATAATACATCATAACTACCCCATGACTCTTGCAGAAACCGCATCGATTTTTTCTGAGATAATGGTATTTGACAGGGCAATAAAAGAAACTTCAGATACCACAGACAAGTTATTTTTAATGGAAATGTTTCTTCAGGAAGTTACTCAGGTAATTGTGGATATTCTTTCAAGATTTTATTTTGAAAAAGAAATATTTGTGCGAAGAGAAAAAGGAGATATCTCTGCACGGGAATTTTCAAACATCATGAAGGATGCGCAAAAAAAAGCTTATGGAAATGCCATAAGAAAATCAACATATCATCAATATATGTGGGCTGTTAAAGGGCATTATTATATTCCCTCCCTAAGTTTCTATAACTATCCTTATGCATTTGGGCAACTTTTCGGAATAGCTCTTTATAAAAAATATCTTTCAGACAAGAAGAATTTTCCGGATCAGTATAATAACATACTAAAAGAATCCGGAAAAAAAACAAGTATGCAAATCGCACAACAGGCAGGTTTTGATATTGAAAACGAATTGTTCTGGCTTGACAGCATAGACTATATCAGACAAATAATAGATGAATTTTCTGAAATTACACTTTCAGGAGAAAACAGTAAATGAATGCTAAAGTTGAAATCATAAGCCCCGAATCACGGGCATTGCAACAGAGATTTTACATAGCGATATAGTAATATGATATATGTAACCGGTGATACACATGGTGGAATAGATATTTCCAAATTAAGCGACAAATATTTTAAAGAGCAAACATCATTGACAAAACAGGATTATTTAATAATAGCTGGCGATTTTGGATTTATTTGGGAAAAAAAAGTACAGGAATACTGGGTAAATTGGTTTGAAGGGAAAAATTTCACAACACTATTTGTAGATGGAAATCATGAAAATTTTGATTTAATAAACAGTTATAAAACAGAACTCTGGAATAACGGCAAAATACACAAGATAAGCAACAGCATTAAACATTTAACAAGAGGTCAGATATTTACAATAGACAACAGGAAAATTTTTTCATTTGGCGGCGCGAGATCAATTGATAAAGCCCTAAGAAGAGAGGGGGTATCCTGGTGGAAAGAAGAAATGCCATCAAAGGAAGAGTATAACGAAGCAATAGAGAATCTAAATAAAAATGACTGGAAAGTGGATTATATTATTACCCACACTGCTCCGACAAGTATAATACATGTAATGGAAACAGATCACGAAGTATATAATAAAGAAAATGAATTGAGTGATTTTCTTGAAGAAATAGAAAAGAAAGTAAAATATAAAAAATGGTTTTTTGGTCATTATCATCTGGATAAGAATATTAATAATAAATGTTATGCATTATATCAAAATATTATTAAATTAGACATTTGATCACCTTTTCTGTTTAAATATCCAGTGAGTAATAGAACAGGTTAATAACGGAAATGTAATAATCGATAATCTATTATAATCAAGAGCTTCCCTAATCTGCAGGTGCAGAATACTCCAGAAAGCCCTTGTTGTTCCGCAGCCAATACATTCACGCTGGAAAATATTTTTAAAAATGCAGATAGGGAATTCATCCCCAAGATAATTTTTTGGAATATTATAAAAAATAAAAGTTGCAACAAGGATAAAAAAGAATTTGACAAAAATTTTATTTTTTCTTAAAAAGCCTGCTATTTTATTCTGCACAGAACTTAATCTTTCATTGGTATTGGATTACCATCTGCATCTTTAAAAGCGCCGGTTACAATCAATATAATATCAATAATTGTCCAGATTCCACAGCCACCAAGTGTTAAAAGCATTAAAACGCCTGTTCCAATTTTTCCAACATAAAAACGGTGAACTCCAAAAGTCCCAACAAAAATAGAGAGCAATAAAACAGTAATCCATTTTATTGATATATTGCCGAAAACATCTGCACTTCTTTGTCTGACTCCGCACTTCGGACATATTTCTGCTTCTTTTTTTATAATAGAACCGCAGGAGCGGCAAAAAACTTCATCGCTTCCTTTTTCAAAATTATTACTCATTGTGCGGACTCCTTATTTAATAAGCTTCTTAACACAAAAACACTTGGTATATCGCAGCATTGAAAAATAGAAACAAAACCTTC